>JAUZQR010000312.1 GCA_030950865.1 Mariprofundaceae bacterium
GGGGTCACATTCGCTAATTTCATCTAGTGCTAAAAGTGAATCGTTGAACATAGTGGAGGTGGCTTCCATGCCATTACTGGTTGCTTTCCAGCTTCTTTTGTAGGTTTCATCACCCCAAACAGAACAAGCGACAAATAAGCCCGTGCTTTTACCTTTGGAACTGTCACCGAAGATATGAAAACCGCCGCCCTGTTGATGAGTAGCTTTTAATAATGCCCCTGCAAACGCTGAACAAATTGCCAATATTAATAATGGATTATCGACAGCATACCGCGCCACTTGTTGTTGCCAATCTTCTAAACTGCCTTGTGTTCGGTAAGGAACATCTAAATTAAAATGCTCTATATTTATTTGAACCTATACACTGTTCAGGCAATACAAGCGGATACCTTACCACTGTTTTTTTAAATGATTCAAATTGATACTTATGTGGGTGTATCACCTGCCGCATTGCGGACTCAAATCAATAAAATGGAAGTTTTATTGTCGCAATTTCATGAAGAATGCGAAAAAAGTGTTGATAAACAAAGGCGTAAGGTTGTCACAGGTCTGGATGAGACTTGGTACAACAAGGTTTGGCCGCGTTTTAGAGTCATTAGGCATAAGGAATGCTATCGAAAAGCATGGGAAGCCGCGTCTAATAAGCTCAAAACAGACCCCTTCAGCGAAAAATCATCAACAAATGATATGCAGCAGTGGCTGACATTAGCGGAAAATATGGCAAGGCAGTTTCAGCGCAGTTCATCCGCCGTTGAAAGGCGAAATGGCTGTTTATCGCAGATGTATCACAATGGGCGAGGATTGAATGAAAAGCGGTTAAAAGCGTTAACGGTCATTCATAATTACGACATCAAACGAGTGGATGGCACAACCGCCACCATGCGTTTATTTGATACCGAGTTTCCAGACTTATTTTCATGGCTACTTGATGAAATGGGCGAGTTACCTCTGCCAAGAAATAGCAGCAAACGTGTTTTTTCTAACCCCTTGAAATTGCTAGATGTCCCGTCTTAAATTGGTAGTCCTCATTTTAAACAAAATCCATTTGACTTTAATTATTAAATCTTATTTTTATATAAAAATTAGAATCTAATCGACATATTTGATAAGTTATTTAATTACTTATTTTAAACAGTATTGACTTCACAGTATTTTTTTTAAAATTCATGTATTATTCAACGCAATTGTTATTTTTAGAAATTTTATTTAATTAATTATTTATGGAGTCAATGATGAATTCTTTTAAAGAAAGGCTTGATTTTATGGGGATTCAAAGGCGATTTTTTATCGTTTTTTGTTTGTTTTTTACACAATTAGTTTTTGCGGTTAATTTAGATGCAAAACTAACTCATGGAGTAAATGGGGCGACCTATAAGAATAATGTTACCTTTAGACAAAAACAGCTATATAAGAGTTTTAAGGGTCAATTGACAACACGCTGGAAAGTCATCACTAGAAAATATACTGATTCACTAGGGGGTGTACAGTTTAAATTTCCTGATAATATTGGAACTAAGAGTGGAAATAATACAACTAATTTAAATGAATTTCAATTAGTGACTAAAAGTCCTATAACAGATAAAAACTTCAAAAGCGACCCTTTTACGAATAAAACGAGACAATTTAATTTTAAAGTCGGTGCTTTACCTTTTATTGTAAATCTATCTAACAAGTTAAGTGGCATAAAACTAATTGATAATCCAGTAACAGCTTGGTTACTTAATGATGATGGTAGCAGTCGACAAGTAGGCTGGGGAAAAACTAATAATAATGCTCAAGTTATTTTTGAATTACCTAATATAGGAGAGCGACAGTATTTTTTTAAAACAACGCCTTATAAAATAGCAATTAATAGTTCAATTATTAAAAGTGGTCAGCAATTTGATTTTAATGTCGGAACAACGGGTGTTTCTGTTATTAATACTGACAATAATCAATTACTAAAAGGCGTAAAAGTTATTGCGTTTGAAAAATTGGCAGCGGGTACTTTTAAACGTTACGGATATGATATTAAAACCAATGATAAAGGTATTTCTTATTTTGATTTACCAGATTTAGGAAATAAACGTTATGTTTTTCACGTCATCGCACCTTTGGGTAAAGATGGAAATGGCAAAGCAATTAAGTTTGATTATGTTGAGCAACCTATTGTTAATCAAGCGGGTTTAGTGGGCTTAAAAATTAGAGCGCATCAAGAAGATAATTTGCCAACACCAACACCAACGCCAACACCAACACCAACACCAACACCAACACCAACACCAACACCAACACCAACACCAACACCAACACCAACACCAACACCAACACCAACACCAGCACCAGCACCAGCACCAGCACCAGCACCAGCACCAACGCCAACGCCAACGCCAACGCCAACTCCAACGCCAACGCCAACTCCCAGTGGAGAAGGTCTTAATAAAACATTACATGTACTAAATAGAATAACTTTTGGAGTTACGCCAGCGTTATTAGAAAAAGTTAATCGCATCGGACTTGATGCTTATATTGAGGAACAATTGAACCCAGAAACGATTGATGATAGTGCATTAGAATCTAAGGTTAATGGCTGGATTTATACGACAAAAACTCGATTTAATCGAAGCCACTTAGCTTACTACACTTTGTTTCATGCGCTAGAGAGCGAACGTCAGCTACAAGAGGTAATGACGCAATTTTGGGAAAATCATTTTAATACCGATGCTTCAAAAGCGTTAGATATGATAGGTGAGGCGGAAGAAAATAAATTATTTCGTCAACATGCTTTAGGTAAATTTAGAGATCTTTTAGCGGTGAGTTCGCATAGTCCAATGATGATGTTATATTTGGATAATGCCAGTAGTGATAAAGATGCGCCAAATGAAAATTATGCGCGTGAATTAATGGAACTACATACATTAGGGGTTTATGGCGGCTACACTGAACAAGATGTGGTTGAACTTGCAAAAATTTTAACTGGTTGGAGTGTTTCAGGCTCTAAGGGGAGTCGAGTTTTTCAGTTTAAAGCCGACAATCATAATACCTCGGATAAATTATTTTTAGGTGAAAGCATTGCTAATAATGGTCAGCAAGAAGGGGAGTTAGTGTTAGATATTTTGGCAAGCTCACCGGCTACCGCTAAATTTATCTGCGGAAAATTGGCAAAACTACTGGTGAATGACAATCCTTCTGAAAACGTGATTAATGAGTGTTCATCAACCTTTTCTGATACGGATGGTGATATTAAAGAGGTTGTGCGTTATTTATTAACCTCGCTTGAATTCAATGATGCGAGTAGCTTTCATAATAAAGTTAAAACACCTTTAGAATTCATCGTCGGCTTTAACCGAGCAATGGGCTTTAGTCATAATGAACCCACAGGAAAAAGCACAACTAAAACAGGTATAGAAGGGGCAATGGTTCGAGAAATCAGTGCGATGAATATGCCTTTATATTCAATGCCAGCACCGACAGGTTATCCAGAAGTTGCAAAAAAATGGGTAAATTCAGATCAACTTAAATCCAGAGTACGTTATCAAAATAATTTATTATTGAAAGATAGTTTTAATCCTGTCAGATGGGTTAAAAGTTTGGGATTAACCAGCAATGATGAAATTGTCGATTTTTTACTTTTATTATTATTAGATAACGATTATCACGACCAAGAACGGGCTATTGCATTGAGTATTTTAGATAACTCAAATTTTGATATTAATCAAGTCGATGAGACTCGCTTAACTAGTCAAGAAATGGGGGCATTACGTCAAACCATTAGCACCATTGCTAGCTTTCCTAGCCATCAATTACAGTAAGGGGTATTTATTATGTCATTAACAAGAAGACACTTTTTAAGAAATATGTTGCTCGCCCCTGTGGTTGGTAGTCAATTACTTAACCAATCAGCGATAGCGGCTACACTTTCACCCGCTCAATCGGTTGCTAATGCTCTAGGAAAAACCTTAGTGGTTGTTTTTCAGCGCGGCGGATGTGATGGACTTAATACCGTTGTTCCTTATGGGGATCAAGATTATTATTCTGCACGTGGCGGTTCCATTGCGATTGCCCCCCCTAATGAAGGTGCGCGTAGTGCCTTAGATTTAGATGGTTTTTTTGGGTTACATCCGAGTATGACAGCGATGCAACAAATCTATCAAGCGGGTGATATGGCAATTATGCCCGCCGTTTCGTGGGAAAACAGTAATCGCTCTCATTTTGAAAATCAGGCGGCAATAGAATCGGGTGGAAAATTTTTAGCCGAACAAGGTTGGTTAAACCTTCATTTACAAGCGCAAGTACGCAATGTTCCTTTACGTGCTGTCAATTTAGGGACATTAGCACAATCTATGCGTGGTAATTTCACAGTTTCTAGCATTAGTAATATGGCAAAACTGGGTTTAGGTGAGTCAGGGCGAGTCAATACTCAACAGTTTTTAGACCAAGACTTAAAGCAATCTATGGAGACAGCTTATCATTTAGACCATGCTGATAACCCTAGTCGTAATTTGTTACATAAACATGGTCAAAAAATGTTAAATAACATTGATGTGTTGAAAGATATTGACGCTGGAAGTTATGTAGCAGAAAACGGGGCTGTGTATTCGGGTTCAAAATTAGCCACGGAATTTAAAAATGCCGCGCAGTTGATTAAGTCAAACTTAGGACTTGAAGTTATTTCTATTGGGCAGGGTGGTTGGGATACGCATACTAAGCAAGGTGGCGGGGAAGAAAATGGAGCGCAGTCTAAAAAACTGGCAGATCTCTCTGATAGTCTTGGTGCGTTTTATACGGATATGGGCGCGGATATGAAGGATGTCATGGTGGTTGTCATGAGTGAATTTGGTCGCTCTGTTAAGGTTAATGCGAACAAAGGAACTGACCACGGACATGCCGCTGCTTGGTTTGTTATTGGTGGTGGTGTTAATGGTTCGATTTATGGTGATTGGCCAGGTCTTGCCACGGCTCAATTAAATAATGGTCGTTATCTTGAAAATACCATTGATTTTAGAAATATTTTAGGAGAGGTGATGAGTCAATATTTACAAAATCCTAATTTTGAACAAGCCTTACCTAATTTTAGCAATTATCAACCTGTAGGGTTTATGGCTTAGAACTTAAAAAAACCGTTGCATAGAATCGCTATGCAACGGTTTAAATCTAATTAACTTAGCTTGCTCCCAATTTCTTTAATATCCTGTCCGTTTGAATATTTTTTAAGTCCGTGTTCCCCAAATATGTGCATTGACCCCTAGCTTTTCTTCTTCCTTTGGGCTAATATTTTGTTCGTCCACTTCACTGCTTGTTGATTGCTCTCTGGTCGCTTTTTTTAATTTTTGTTTTTTGCTTAGCCGTGGCTTTTTTACTTTTGGGCTTTTACGCGGTAGCGCAGGAGCGATTTCATCTACCTCAAAACCTTCTATCTCTTCTCTGTCTAAATTAATCCCATTAAATTTCTCTATCACGGAAAAATGTTGGTATTCATGATGGGCGATTAATGAGATTGCATGTCCTTTTTCACCTGCGCGTCCTGTACGACCTATTCTATGGGTATAATCATTCGGTGAGCGCGGTAAATCATAGTTGATGACACAAGCGAGTTGTTCGATATCAATGCCACGCGAGGCGACATCAGTGGCAATTAAAATGCGTATTTCTCCATTTTTAAAGGCTTTTAAGGCGGCATTACGTTTAGCTTGTACTAAATTGCTGTGCATCGCAGCGGCTTCTATATTTCTTTTTCCTAGCTTGATAAGTAGGTTGTCGCAGGTACGTTTCGCGCTACAAAAAATTAACACTTGTTGCCAGTCATTTTCCTGTAATAAATGGGCTAATAAATCATTTTTTTGATGATGATTAACGATGATGGCGCGTTGTTCAATTTCTAACTCATCAACAAACTCATCCATATTAATAATCTCAGGTTCATTCATGACTTCCCGAACGAGCTTATTAATACTTTCTGGAAAAGTAGCGGTAAACATCAAGTTTTGACGCTTATTAGGTAATAGTTTGATGATGCGCTCGATTTCTTCTAAAAAATCACCTTTCATCAAACGATCAACTTCATCAACCACTAAGGCTTTTATTTGATTAAATTTAATCGCATTTTGATCGACTAAATCCAGCAATCGACCTGGTGTCGTGACTAAAATATCCGCACCACCGCGTAATGCTTTCATTTGTGGATTAATTTTTACTCCTCCATAAACACTTTCGCATTTAATTTCAGGAGAAATACCCGCAGCAAGCTGAGTAAACACTTCAGCAACTTGGATAGATAATTCGCGTGTAGGCACTAGCACCAATACTTGTACGCAATTACTAGCCACCCGTTCTCCCGCTTTAAAACGTTTACACGGGTCTAATTGAGTATGAATATTAATATTTTGATTGCTTAACTTTTCCAATATTGGCAGTGCAAACGCGGCAGTTTTTCCAGAACCTGTATCAGCTCGCGCCAGCACATCTCTTCCCTTTAACACCGCAGGAATGGTTTTAAGCTGAATATCTGTTGGTTTCTTGAAGCCCATTTGTTTAATCGCAGATGAAATGGCATCGGAAAAAGAAAATGATTGAAAATTTGCTGCGGAGGAATGTTTTTTCATGAAGACCCAACGTGGAATAGAGAATGGATTATTTAAGCGAGCATACTTTTATTTAAAAGGATAAAAGTCAAGTGCATCATATAAATTAATTGGACTGTTGTTTACAGATAGACAAAATATGCGTCAAAATAGAGAATAATTCATCTAAATTATTTATATCGCTACCTTGTTTATATTTATAAAAAACAGCTTGATGTAAACAAGAAAATTCCCAAAATCGCCCATTAGAGACGATGCCAAAAATCGGAATCTCAGGGGCGGCATTGATTTCAGAAGCCGCATACATTTCTGCCGCACATTGTCCCCAGCCACCTGAAAAATCATCTTTTTTTGCTTCAACAATCGCTACAAAAGGTTTATCCATCACAATCTTTCCTAATTCTGACTGCTTAGAAAATAAATAATCAGGAATGCCTGATAATTTACTCGTTAATTCTATCGCTTGATGACTCCAAAACATTAACTCTTTTGTAAACGGTTTCCATGCGGCTTTTAATATGGGAAAAATTAATGTTTCACACACAATTGCTTCACTACCGTCATATGCTAATTCTGCTAAATTAAAAGCAATCTCTTCTTTTAAACTTATAGGGGCTTGTAGCAGAGGATGGTCTTCTAACGTTTTCTCCTGATAATGTAAGGAAAATTCTTTAAGAACAGCAGATAAACTTTTGTATTCACTAAATGACATTGTTGGCTCAAATTTTTACTTGTCTGAAAACTTAGATGGTTGAAAGTTTCCAATAAAAAAGGGGACATAAAGCCCCCTTTTATACTTAGCTAACGCTCACTAAATCTATCTTTTTAAAACGCAGTTTAAGAAACTGGGCTTTGATTTGCTTTAGCAATTTCAGCAATCGCTGCGAAAGCTTCCATGTCACGTACTGCTAAATCAGCTAATACTTTACGGTCAATAATCACATTAGCTTTAGTTAAACCATTGATTAAACGACTGTAAGTAGTACCACACATGCGAGATGCTGCGTTAATACGCACAATCCATAAGGCACGGAATTGACGTTTTCTTTGTTTACGGTCACGGTAGGCATATTGACCCGCTTTGATAACCGCTTGTTTAGCAACGCGATAAACGCGGCTACGTGCGCCGTAATACCCTTTCGCTTGCTTTAGAATTTTTTTATGTCTTGCTCTGGCTGTTACACCACGTTTTACTCTTGCCATTCTACTGTTCTCCGATGATTAACTATAAGGCAACATACGCGCAATCATTGGCGCATCGTTGGCATGAACAGTAGCTGCTGTACGCAACTGTCTTTTACGCTTAGTGCTTTTCTTAGTCAAAATGTGACGACGATGTGATTGTCCACATTTAAAATTGCCTTTACCGTTTTTCTTAAAACGCTTGGCAGCACCGCTATGGCTTTTCATTTTTGGCATTTGTTTTACTCCTATAGTTGAGAGACATCCTTGTAATAAAAAACTTGTCAAGGCAAAATGCGTGGCTCCTAACAAATTATTGTTTGTCTTTTCCTAAAGACAATAAAAAACAAAACCCGAACGATGTTAAACCGTTCAGGTTTTATAATTTTTTCGATGACTTATTTTTTCTTTTTCGGTGCCATCACCATCACCATTTGACGACCTTCCATTTTTGGAAATTGTTCGACAATGGCAAGTTCAGATAAATCAGCTTCAAGGCGTTTCAACACATCCATGCCAATTTCTCTATGTGCCATTTCGCGACCACGAAAACGCACGGTAATTTTGGTTTTATTACCTTCTTCAAGAAACTTCGTCAAATTTCTCAATTTAACTTGGTAATCACCTTCATCCGTTCCTGGTCTGAATTTGATTTCCTTGACTTGAATTTGTTTTTGTTTCTTTTTAGCGGCTTGAAGTTTTTTATTTTGTTCAAATACAAACTTACCGTGATCC
This sequence comes from Mariprofundaceae bacterium, assembly GCA_030950865.1. GTDB lineage: Bacteria > Pseudomonadota > Zetaproteobacteria > Mariprofundales > Mariprofundaceae. The sequence goes on from JAUZQR010000312.1 coordinate 8,478, forward strand.
ATTACTTTACAAACAGGAGGATCAGCGTTAGGTGATATTTCCACTAAGTCCATATTTGCGTCATAAGCCATTTGCTTAGCTTCACCTAATGACACAATGCCTATTTTTTCACCGTCTGCACCAACAACTCTTACGCGTCTTGCGATAATAGCGTCGTTCATGCGAGTAGCATCTTTTTTAGAAGCGATACCCTAATCCTCCAAGTAATAGTTATTTTCTGTTGTCAATCTCATCTTTTAGCTTATTGCTAAGCTCAGTAAGAGAAAGACTGCCTAAATCGTCACCTTGTTGTGAGCGCAGCGTAATGGTTTGATTTTCTAACTCTTTATCGCCAATGATTACCAAATAGGGAATCCGCTGCATCGAATGCTCGCGAATTTTAAAGCCTATTTTCTCATTTCTCAAGTCTATTTTTACTCTAATGCTTTGTTTTTCAAGTTCAGCCCTGATTTGTTCGGCATATTCTTCATGTCTGGAGGCAATATTCATCACCATAACTTGCAGTGGTGACAGCCATAAAGGAAATGTTCCTGCGTGTTCTTCGATTAAGATACCGATGAAGCGTTCTAAGGAACCTAAGATGGCTCGATGTAGCATTACAGGCGTTTGTCGATTACTTTCTTCATCCACATAAGTCGCATCTAAACGATTTGGCATCGAAAAATCGACTTGAATTGTGCCGCATTGCCAAACTCGACCGATGCAATCTTTCAAAGAAAATTCGATTTTAGGTCCATAAAAAGCCCCTTCACCTGGTTGTAAGCTCCAGTCCAAATCTTTGTTATTTAATGCTAATTCCAGCGCATTCTCTGCCTTATCCCAAACACTGTCGTCACCGACGCGATTTTCTGGGCGAGTTGAAAGTTTAATAATGATGTCATCAAAGCCAAAGTCTTTGTAAACTTCAAATAATAAGTCGATGAAAGTGGAAACTTCGTCTTGAATTTGGTCTTCGGTACAGAAAATATGCGCATCGTCCTGAACAAAGTTTCTAACTCGCATTAAGCCATGCAAAGTACCAGAAGGTTCGTTACGATGACATGAGCCAAATTCCGCCAAACGAATCGGTAAATCTCTATAACTTTTTAAACCTTGGTTATAAATCTGCACATGACACGGACAGTTCATGGGTTTAATGGCATAATCCTTATGCTCTGAATGGGTGCTAAAAATCATCGCACCAAATTTATCCCAATGCCCTGACTTTTCCCACAAAGCACGGTCAACCACTTGTGGCGTTTTTACTTCACCATAGCCATTAGTGCGCAATTTTTCACGAATATATTGCTCGACTTGTTGATAAATCGTCCAGCCTTTTTCATGCCAAAACGCCATGCCCGGTGCTTCTTCTTGAAAATGGAACAAGTTTAACGTTTTACCTAATTTACGATGGTCGCGTTTTTCCGCTTCTTCTAAACGATGTAAATAGTCTTTAAGGTCTTGTTTATCTGTCCACGCGGTACCATAAATGCGTTGTAACATTTCATTATTTGAATCACCACGCCAATACGCACCCGCAATTTTCATTAATTTGAAAGCTTTTAATTTAGCAGTGCTAGGAACGTGAGGTCCTCTACATAAATCAGTAAAATCCCCTTGCCGATATAAAGATAAATCTTCATTGGCAGGAATTGAAGAGATAATTTCCGCTTTATAATCCTCGCCTAGCCCTTTAAAAAAGCTGACAGCTTCGTCACGGGATAAGACTGAACGTTCAATCGCAATGTTTTGAGAAACAAGATGCTTCATCTTTTTCTCAATCGCTTTTAAATCGTCGGGAGTAAAAGGACGTTCGTAAGCAAAGTCATAGAAAAAACCATCATCAATGATAGGTCCAATGGTGACTTGTGCTTCTGGGAATAATTGCTTAACCGCTTGGGCTAATAAATGGGCGGTAGAATGGCGAATAACTTCTAAGCCATCGGCATCTTTAGCGGTAATAATTTGTAATGTGGCATCCGTGTCGATTAAAGTGCTAGCATCGACTAAGGTATCATTCACTCGTCCCGCTAAAGTCGCTTTAGCAAGACCTGAACCAATAGATTTGGCAACGTCCATCACTGTAACAGTGTGGTCGTATTGACGTTCTGAACCATCGGGAAGTGTAATTACTGGCATGGGATTCACTTTTTTAGAATGCACAAACAAAAAAGCACTGCGATTGCAGTGCTTTAAGAATTTGGTAGGCACGAGTGGATTCGAACCACCGACCCCCACCATGTCAAGGTGGTGCTCTAACCAACTGAGCTACGCGCCTTTAATCGTTATGAACTCGATTAAATGAGCCGTGAATTATAACGAGGAGTTTTATATTTTGCAACACTATCAAGATTATTTTAATGTTAAAAAGTCATTAAATATTGTTTATTTAATTTTAAATGAGAACTAAATATGAATTACATCATAGGTTTAGGTGAGGTTTTATGGGATTTGTTACCTGAGGGTAAAAAGTTAGGGGGGGGCGTCTAGGCTGTCGAAATTTACTTCAATCACCTAGACTTCACTTCCCTAGCTTATGGATTTTACCCCTTCAAAAATAATTTTGGTGAAAACTTAAACAATATGATAAAAAGGGTACAGAGCATTCACTGATATTAAGAGAAACT
>JAUZQR010000313.1 GCA_030950865.1 Mariprofundaceae bacterium
TCCCAAGTCCAACTTGAGTTAGTTTAGTTTTTGTATTAAAAAACACTTCATGTGGTGTTTTATACCCCAGTGTTTTTCGAGGTCGATGATTAAGTCTGTTGGTGATGAAGTTAATTTCTTGGTTGGATACCGTATTGAACATCCGCTGTTTGGGTATGTATTGCCTCACTAAACCATTGGTGTTTTCATTTAACCCTCTTTCCCATGATGCATAAGGGTTTGCAAAAAAACGCAAGGCGATGCGGTGCTCAAAGGCTTCGATTAAGAAATGCTTGGATGGCAAGAATAAACGCTCAACATTAAAGCAACTCAGGCATTGGGTAAGGAGTGATTAGGTGGATGTAGTAAATATGGATTATTGGCAGTTATGCGGCACATTTGCAGCCGTGGCATTTACGGTGGGTTTTATTGACCAGTTACGTACAACATATCAAACACGTAATGTGGATGGTTTGTCATTGATACAATGGTTGGTGTTTGTTTTCGCCTCGGCAACATTTACAGCTTACTATACTCATTTGCAGCAATGGATGATGGTATCGGTATCCGTATTTGGCACGGCGTGTTGTGCTTTGATTGTGTTGATGATTATGAGGTATAGAAGGGTGCTGTGAGCATGTATAATTTATACAGGGAGTGATTTTTGCAAGAGCGTATAGCAGTAATTTTTGATTTTGATGACACATTGGGAGCTGATAGTACAACGGGATTTTTGCAGCAGGCAGGTTTGCAGAATATTGATGCTTTTTGGAAAGAAGTAGGTGGGCTGATGGCTGAAGATTGGGACCCGGTGCCTGCTTACTTGAATCATATGGTAACAGCGGCAAAAGATGGGCGGATTCAACCTATTACTAAGCAAGATTTACAAGCATGGGGTAAAGATGTGCCTCTCTTTGATGGTGTAGAGGATGTATTTCCACACCTTAGACGCATAGCCAAAGAAGCCAACCCCAGAGTGACGCTTGAGTTTTATTTAATCAGTAGTGGTATTGGTGATGTGCTTCGGCATACCCGTATTGCCCATGAGTTTACCGATATTTGGGCATCAGAGTTTAATTTTGATGCACATGGTAATGCCACGACACCGCGTAAAATTATAAGTTTTACTGATAAAACCCGTTATATTTTTCAAGTGCAAAAAGGTATTATTGGTCAGGCTTCACGTGGCAAGCCGTTTGCTGTGAATAAAAAACTTTCCAGTGAACAGTTGCGTATTCCCCTGAATCAAATGGTGTTTGTAGGTGATGGTTATACCGATATTCCATGCTTTTCCTTGATTAAACAGCAAGGAGGCATTCCAATAGCCGTATATGACCAAAAACATACAGAGAAATGGGGTAATGCATTTCAGTTTGTTGCAGATGGGCGTGTATCAAATCTGCATTCCGCCAATTACCAAGAAGGCTCGGACTTAACTAACTTTCTATCGATGGCAGTACGCAGCTTGGCAGAGCGTATTGCTGTGTCTGCAAGTAGTTATCAGGGATAATTAAATGGTAAGACTATATCTCCAGAGATGCTGATTATGGTGAGTTTTGAAGAAAAGGCGGCAGCTTATGGTTATGAATGTTAAGGCTTACTATCAAAACCTTTAAGTGCTATTTGTCAGTCATGATGCTTAGAGCTTATTTTGTAATAGTGGTTCACTGCGTGCTTATTTATTCTAGCGACACAGAA
>JAUZQR010000314.1 GCA_030950865.1 Mariprofundaceae bacterium
ACCGCCATTCACATGCCAATGCGTTGCATCTGCATACAGATCTTCTAGCTTCTTTTGCTGCTGCTCGGACATGCAGGCTCCTTAACCATTGATATGACTATATACAAAGAAAAAAGGAGGCTCTATGAACCTCCCTCTTTAATCTGGATTATTCATGCTTAAAGTGCCTGTAACTATTCAGTATCACCTTTAGCAGAAATAATTTTTAAAAATCGGTAGGCCGCATAAATGCCAATCCTGAATTAAAATAGTAAGTCCAACTGCGATAAATGTACTAATAACTACTGCATCCATATGACTCTCCTATTTCCCGCCACCGAATTGGTAAACCTTTACAGCCAACATTTTGATAGCTTCTGGACTAAGTTTCTCACCAAAAGCTGGCATGATAGCGCTGCGTGTATTTGGAACATCTGCAGGGTCTTCATTCACACCACTATTAATAGTGCGAAGTATAGCCTCACGTGAACCACCAAATCGCCAAAGCCCATCGGTTAAATTCGCTGCGCCAGTGCCCAAATCATTGATTGCACCGCCTTTGGCATCTGCGCCATGGCAATCCGCACAACCAGATTCATTAAATAAAGCCAAACCTTTCGGTGTTGCCTTACCTTGTGATGAAGCGAGTACAAAATCAGCTAGTTTTTCAATGTCGGCATCATCAAGCATGCCTTTGTGAGCTGGCATGGAACCTTCACGGCCATCCGTGATTGTCTCAACGATGGTGTCAAAATCACCACCATACAACCAATCATCATCTGCCAAGTTTGGAAACAACCCAGGGGCACCTTCGCCACCAGAGCCATGACAGCCAGCGCAGTTATCACCGAAGATAGCTTTTGCAGAAGATTCTGCAAAATTTCGCATGCCTGCATCTGCCAACAGAGCCTGACCATCCATTGCAGCGACTTTCTTTAAATAAGGTGCTTTAATCTTATCATTCTCAGCAACAGCTTCTTTAAATTCCTTAATTTGAGTCCAGCCAAGAATGCCTTTGGTAGATTCATGTACCAATGGAATAGAAGGATAGAGAACAAAATAAATAATGCACCAAATCCAGCCCACATGGAAACAAATCATCCACCAGCGCGGTATTGGGTTGGTCAACTCACGAATGCCATCCCACTCATGTCCCGTATCTGGGGCTTGTTGCGGCTTATTTTGCTTGGCCATGTTCAACCTCCCTATCTGTATCCTTATGATGTTCGTGATCTTCATTAACAAAATCACGATGTTGTTCAAATTTATCACGGTTTTTCGGGCTAAATACCCAAATATATAAGCCAGCCATTAATGCTGTAAGCACGAGCACAATAATCAGCCCGCTCCAGTCAGCATGGGTCATGGCTTCCCAATCTGTGGAAAAGAATTCGCGTAAACTATTCACGATAATCTTTCCCTTTTTCAAAATTAACCATCGTGCCCAGCACTTGTAGATAGGCGATGACAGCATCCATTTCTGTTTTGCCTCGAACTGCATCGGCAGCACCTGCAAAATCTGCATCGGTATATGGAACACCGACCATTGCCAATGCACGCAACTTTCTTTCAGTTAGACTGTCATCGATGATATGATCTTCGAAGAAAGCATAGTTCGGCATAACTGATTCTGGCACCAGAGAGCGTGGAGCACGTAAATGCTGGCGCTGCCATTGGTTCGAGTATTTACCACCAACACGAGCCAAATCAGGACCAGTACGTTTGGAGCCCCATTGAAATGGATGATCATATTTTGATTCTGCCGCCAATGAATAATGACCATAACGTTCTTTTTCATCACGGAACGGGCGAATCATTTGTGAATGGCATAAGTAGCAACCCTCACGTACATAAACATCGCGCCCTTCTTGTTCAAGTGCTGTGTAAGGGCGAATACCATCTTCTTCTTCGGTTAGCGTTTCAATGGTATTATCGAGGTAATATAGCGGAACAATTTCTACGATACCGCCAATAGAGACAACAATGGCAACCATGACGATTAAGCCCCAAATATTCTTTTCGAGTTTCTCTTGAAATGACATATTAGACCCCCTGAGCCGCAGTAGCATTTGATTGGCGACTACTGTTTCGAATGGTCATTACGATATTATAAAGCATGACGATTGCACCAAGCAGTACAAGGAAACCACCGACTGAACGTAATACATAATATGGATGCATTGCGACAACAGTTTCGGCGAAGGTATAAGAAAGATTGCCGTAATCATCGGTTGCACGCCACATCAAGCCTTGCATGATACCAGATACCCACATGGCACAAATATAAATCACAGTACCAATGGTATGAATCCAAAAATGACCATTTACCAATGAAACTGAATGAATGTTGGTTTTCCATAGTTTTGGCACCAAGTGGTAAATCGCACCAATAGAAACCATCGCAACCCAACCAAGAGCGCCTGAATGTACATGACCAATGGTCCAGTCTGTATAATGCGATAAAGCATTGACAGTTTTAAGTGACATCACAGGACCTTCAAAGGTCGACATGGCATAAAATGCCAATGAAACTACTAAGAAACGCAATACATAATCATCACGCAATTTATTCCATGCACCCGATAACGTCATCAAACCATTAATAGCCCCGCCCCACGATGGAATAATCATGGCAATGGAAACTGCAGCACCCAATGAACCCGCCCAATCGGGC
>JAUZQR010000315.1 GCA_030950865.1 Mariprofundaceae bacterium
TTTATCATAATCCACGTTGTTCCAAATCAAGAGCCACATTGGCATTGATTCAAGAACAAGGTATTGCGCCTGAAATTATTGAATATTTGGATGCCGCACCTTCGGAAAGTGAGATGGATGCGATTTTAACCAAGTTGAATATGCAGCCTGCAGATTTGATGCGTACAGGCGAAGATGAATATAAGGCGCATATCAAGGGCAAAGATTTCAGTCGAGCAGAAGCGATTGCACTGATGGTGAAATATCCACGTATGATTGAGCGCCCTGTGGTGGTCAATGGCGAAAAGGCAGCCGTAGGCCGTCCGCCAGAATCAGTTTTGACAATTTTGTAAGTCTTTTAAATAAGGAAATTATATGAAAGTTTTAGTGGTTGGCGGCGGTGGACGCGAGCACGCATTATGTTGGAAATTAAAGCGTTCGGATTCAGTATCTGAAGTGGTTTGCGCGCCAGGGAATCCTGGCATTGCCAAGGATGCACGCTGTGTGAATGTCGGTGCGGAAGACGTAGATGCTTTGATGGCATTGGCACGTGATGAGCAGCCGCGTTTGGTGGTGATTGGTCCAGAGGTTGTATTGGTGAAAGGCTTGGCGAATCAATTGCGAGCCGAAGGTTTTGCCGTGTATGGCCCTGATGCGGCAGCCGCAGAATTGGAAGGTAGCAAATCATTTTCTAAAGCATTGATGGATGAAGCGGGTGTACCAACCGCAAAATTTGAAACCCACACTGATGCCAATAAAGCAGAAGCCTTGATTCGTGAATGGGGAGCGCCGATTGTAGTGAAAGCATCGGGCTTGGCTGCGGGTAAAGGTGTGATTGTAGCGCAAACAGTTGAGGAAGCTGTGGATGCAGCACGCGATATGTTATCTGGTAATTCTTTTGGTGATGCAGGTTCACAAGTAGTGATTGAAGAGTTTTTAGAAGGTGAAGAAGCATCATGTTTGTTCCTCGTATCGGGCGATACCATTCTTCCATTGGCTTCATCACAAGATCACAAAGCTTTGCTTGATGGTGATTTGGGCCCAAATACAGGTGGTATGGGTGCATATTCACCCGCCCCATGTGTGACACCTGCGATTGAACAAGAGGTGTTGGAAACGATTGCACGACCAACGATTGCAGCTTTAAAATCACGTGGTGCAGAATTTATCGGTACGTTGTATGCAGGTGTGATGTTGACCAAGAGCGGCTTGAAAACATTAGAGTTTAATGTGCGTTTTGGTGACCCTGAATGCCAACCTTTGATGTCTCGCTTAAAATCAGATTTGGGCGAAGTGCTGCTTGCCGCTGCTGAAAAGCGTTTGGATGGTGTGAAGCTTGAATGGGATAGCCGCAAAGCATTGTGTGTGGTTGTGGTTTCAGGTGGTTACCCAGCCAGCTTTGAAAAAGGGCAGGTGATTGCTGGACTTGATGCTGTAGAAGCTGCTGGCGCAACAGTGTTTCATGCAGGTACGGCTGAAAAAGATGGTGATATTGTAAATGCTGGCGGACGAGTGTTGGGCGTTACAAGCTTGGCGGATAGTGTGGGCGAAGCACAGGACATGGTTTATAGCGCATTGAAAAAATTAGAATGGCATGGCGGGTTTTATCGTAAAGATATTGGCTATCGTGCGGTGCGGCGAGAAGGAATGTAATATGAAATCAATTAAAGTTCTTATTTTAATGGGTAGTAAATCTGATCGTCCTGTGATGAAAAAAGCGGAGGCGGTTCTAGAAGAATTTGGCGTACGTTTTAAAACCATGATTCGTTCTGCACATCGTACACCAGAGGCAACCGTGCAAGCTGTTCAAGATGCTGAAGAGGCGGGTTGTCAGGTGTTTATCTGCGCAGCAGGCATGGCAGCACACTTGGCAGGTGTGGTTTGCTCGAAAACTGTTAAACCTGTGATTGGTGTGCCGATTGCATCAGGGCCATTGAATGGTGAAGATGCATTGCTTTCCACAGTGATGATGCCACCTGGTTTACCTGTGGCGACGGTTGGTGTGAATGCTGCAAAAAATGCAGGTTTGTTGGCTGTACAAATGTTGGCACAAAGCGATGACAATTTAACAAGCCTGCTAAAAATTGACCGTGTTGCACAAGCTGAGGCAATCCTCGCTGAAGATTAAACGTAAATTAGCCACCTTGCGCGCAGTAAGAACATTGCAGCAAGGTGGTCTTCTTGCACATCAAACAGCTACAGTTGCAGGTATTGCGGCACACCCCCGGCGTTCAAAATCCGTCAAGAAATTACAGCGATTTAAGCAGCGCAATGGGCCGTTTTTACTATTGGCAGATTCGATTTCCACAGCGTTATCACAAGCGCGATATATTTCACCCACATTGCGTAAAATGGCGAAAAACTCTTGGCCAGGAGCAGTAACATTGGTTTTCCCTGCCAAACCCAAACATCATCAAGCCTGTTACCAGCAAGGGATGATGGCAGTGCGTGTGGATGGCGATAGTGAAAGCCGCCGTTTGGCACAGCTATGTGGAGGCTTGTTGTTATCAAGCAGCTTGAATCGTCGAGGCTGCCCTACAATGCCACTTAATCGGCAGTTGTTTAGGCGCTTTTCATCATGGCTTGATGCCCAGTTAGCGTATAAAAATACTACAAACTCAAATACACCATCACGCATGTACCATATCACGCATGCTGGTGTGAAGCGTTTGCGTTAAGCGGATGTTCATCATCAAGTGCTATTCAATAAATAGTATAACGGGTAAGCTTTATGTTTTGGCGAAAAACTGAGTTTTTGGATGGGAGCCTAGATGCAAATGCGCACACCAAGTAAAACTGCTGCTGATATTGTGCTTGATAAGCCGATGAGCGCAGATGAATATGAGTGTGTACGTTTGGAGCAGATTAAACTTCTTTTTGATGTTTCTCCCTACTTGATTGCTAGCAACGCTTTGATTGCGTTTCTTGTCGCGATATTGCAATGGGATACAGTTGAGCATACGAGCATACTTATATGGCTTGCTTGCATGGTTGTTGTTGTCGTATTTCGTTTTATAATTATTTATAAGTTTTCATTGAAGAAGCTTACTGTGGAGGATGTAGCCCACGGAGAAAAGCTATATATGGTGACGGCACTTTTACTTGGGTTTACTTGGGGAGCTACTGGCATTTTGTTTTTTCCTCAAGGAGATATTGAAAGCCAAGGGCTTACTGTTTTTATACTCATTCTTTTAACAGGTGTTGTGGCAGCGAGACCTATGGTGGTAAGGGGAGCCTTTTTTACCTTTTTGTTCTGTGTGATGGTGCCAGTTATTGTGCAGCTTATTTTACTTGGAAGTGATATCGCTTTAAAAATGCTTGTGGCATGCATCGTTTATAGCATTTTTCTTGTTATATATGCCAATAAATCCTATCAGATGCATATGAAAAATATATTGTTCCAAGTGCGTTATTTGGAACATGAAGAAATAACACAAACATCACAATATATGTCTAAAAAGACTGCTGAAATTTTAAAGATGGTTGCTGTGGGCGAATCTGTGCAAGATGTTTGTGATGAAATTATAGGTTTGTATGAACAGTGTTATGATGGTTTGCGTTGCTCGGTATTGGCATTGCAAGGTGACAGGTTACTTCATATTAGTGCGCCCAGTTTACCAAAAACTTATTCTGAGGCAGTGAACGGTTTGCAAGTTGGGCTGAATAGAGGCTCGTGTGGAACGGCAGCTTATTTGGGACAACGTGTGTTGGTTGAAGATATTGCCAATGATGAAAAATGGCAGGCATTTAAAGATATAGCACTTTCGCATGGTATGCGAAGTCGCTGGTCTGAACCTGTATTGGATGCGAAAGGACAAGTCTTGGGCACATTAGCCATGTATCATGATGAGCTTGGCTTACCAAGTGAACAAGAGTTATATGATTTAGAAGCCGCCGCACGGCTGGTTAGCATTGTGATGGGGCGGGAGCAGAGGGAAGATTCCTTACGAACACTATCGCAGGCCATTGAGCAGACTGGTGAAGGGGTTATGATTAGTAATGTCTCTGGTCTGATTGAATATGTGAATCCAGCATTTACATATTTGACAGGTTATGAAGCCAGTGAAATTGTCGGAAAACCTTTAAGTTTTTTAAACAAGAGTAAAGAAACAGAAGCGTTTTATAAGAAGCTTTGGAGTAATGTGCGCTGCGGAGAAATTTACAGTGCTATGGTAACTGAACAACGCAAAGATGGTTGTGAATATCCAGCAAGAATATCTGCTGCGCCGATTTTTAATGGCGAAGATATCTCACATTATGTCACGATAAAACAAGACATGACAGAGCATGAAACCTTGGAAGGTCAGCTTCGACAAGCTCAAAAAATGGAAGCTGTTGGTACACTGGTTGGTGGCATTGCCCATGATTTCAATAATATTCTTGCAGGTATGACAGGGAACCTTTATCTGGCGAAACGACGCAGTCAGGCATTGCCAGATGTTGTAAAAGGCATAGAAAATATTGAGCAACTTGCTATGCGCGGTGCTGATTTGATTCAACGACTAATGACATTTGCTCGCAAAGATCAAGTGGACATAAAAAAGATAAAGTTGGAGGCTATTTTTTCGGAAGCCATTCAACTGCTTCGCACATCGATACCTGAAAATGTCGATATGCATCAGGATATGCTTGGTAGCCCGCTATATATTCGTGGTGATAGCACACAGATGCATCAGGTATTGATGAATTTAGTGAATAATGCCTATGATGCACTTGAAGGAAAAAGTAATCCTAGCATTACCATCAAACTTGAGCGTTTTTATCCAGATGCAGACTTTATGGAAGCTCACCCATATTTTAGGTCAGAGTATTATGCCCATTTAAGTGTTGAAGATAATGGTAACGGTATTCCAGAGGCTCAAGTGAAACATTTGTTCGAACCGTTTTTCACAACCAAAGAAGTTGGTAAAGGAACGGGGCTTGGCTTATCCATGGTTTTTGGCGCAGTGAAAAGACATGAAGGT
>JAUZQR010000316.1 GCA_030950865.1 Mariprofundaceae bacterium
TTTAAGATTGGCACGGTTCGTTTGCTGGAATTGCTAGGAAAAAGTGGTGATTTCAATAATTTATTATCCGAATACCTTGAAGGCATGCGTAAAAAATTAAAGCAGATGCTTGGAAAAAGAAAGCCTGCTTTATGTGTGGCAACTGGCGGTAATGCGGGTGCGATTGGTAGTTTAGCCTTTCAAGTGCTTGGTACAGAGTCGGCAGATCAAGTGAGTCGCGTTGAATTAGATGATTTGATTAAAAAATTAGCGGCTATGAGCTTTGAAGAGCGTATCCACGAGTTAGGATTAAGGCCTGACCGTGCAGATGTTATTTTACCTGCTGCGATGGTCTTTCGTGAAATTATGAAATTAGCACGTGTTCAAATCATGGTAATGCCAGAAGCAAGTCTACTCGATGGCATTCTTATTGGTATGATGGAGACAGAAGATGTTACCATGCACTCACGGCGTAGAAATTTATTGGCGTGGGCACGTAGCCTTAAAAAGAAGTATCATGTAGATCAGCATTATGCCAAGTCTGTGGCACGTTTGGCATTGAGTCTATTTGATCAAATGCAACCTTTGCATGGGCTTGGTGCGGGAGAGCGTTTATTGCTTGAGGTGGCATGCCGTGCGCATGAAATAGGCATGTATGTTCGGGTTGGTGGGCATCATAGGCATGCAGCTTACCTTATATCCGCATCACCATTGCTGGGTCTGTCGAAAGATGAAAAGGCTGTGTTAGCACAGACGGTTCGTTATCAGCGGAAAGCTTCTCCAAATAATGAACATGAATCTTTTGTAGCTTTAGAGGAAGCTGATAAGCAGAGGGTTTGGTTTTTAAGCAGCATGCTTCGATTAGCGATTGCCTTAAATAAAGATCGACGTGATCGTATTAGCCATGTGAATGTGGTCATGGATGATGAACATATCATTCTGCATTTAGAGGGTGATGGTGATTTATTGTTGGAGCGCTGGGCTGCTTTACAGGTGAAAGCCTACATTCACCATGCCTTTGATAGAAACTTGAAAATTGCCTTAGATATTTAGCGCGTTAAAGAGTTGATGATTGGCTATTGTAATGGCGGCGGTTAACCACAATACTATTTCCAAGCTTATTTTTGGCTAAGTGCTTCACTTCGCTGGCGACCTCGGCGACTGTAATATGTGAGGGAAAACTTTCTGCGGGGCAAGGCACCACGGCTAAAGACAGGCTCATCAATGCAAAGTTTCTTTCTATGCCCTGCCTATCTTCGGCAACAATATAACCACGTAGTTGATCTTCTTTTTTGTACATCATGGCGGATTCAGTAGTGAACATAGCGAGAATGTTTTCTAATTTTTTGTGCCATTCATCAGGCTGCAGGATTAAAACAAAATCATCACCGCCAACATGACCGAGAAAATCTTGCTCATCAATTTCATGACTTAGAATTTCCGCAACCATTTGAATAATACGATCCCCGCGTTCGTAGCCGTAACAATCATTGTATGCTTTAAATGAATCCAAATCAGCGTAGATAAGCATGAAATCAACCTCATTTTGCAAACGAAAATCGATTTCACGGTTGATGCTATTATTACCAGGTAAACGAGATAAAGGGTTGCAATCATAGGCTTGTTGGAGACGAATATCAGTGATGCTTTTTAGTAGGGTAATAATAGATAATAAGCCACAGTAAATACCATTGCGTGTGATAATTGCAGGGTCAAAATGACTGCACTTATTGCGCTCGGTCATACGATGGCTAATGATATTAATATCAGTAGCAATATCAAAACTGCTAGGGTTTAAGTCCATAAGTATTTCTACGCTTCTTCCTCGGTTAAGGTCATGTGAAAACTTATGTCCAAAGATGGCGAGTGTTTTACGTCTGGTAACCATACCCATCACTTGCATATCATCATTAATCACCGCTAATGCCGCAATATCTTCGTGCTCGCTAAAGCGTTTTAATACATCTGTCGCCATACAGTCGATATAGACTGGTTCAGGATAATCAAGATCCATGGTAATATGATGGCTGTTGTTATTTGAAGATGTCATGTGGTTGTTGAAGTGAATGAAACTTGTGCAAATTGCATCGCATCACATTAGAGATCTAATATGTCAAGCTGATGGCATCGTACCTATGGCGTTTGTAGTTTACCAAATGTTTGCATAAGCTCTTTTTGAGCATTACGTTCTTTTTTACTTGGCTTAACACGATAATATTGACCGTCTTTGCGCAAACTCCATGCACCAACATTATCAGCAAGGTAAGGGCGTAGGGCTGTTTTAAGAATATCCCTAGCCTGTTTTTTATCACGGATAGGGAAGCAGGTTTCTACGCGTCTTAGAAGATTGCGGTTCATCCAATCAGCACTGGAACAAAATACTTCGGATTCTCCACCATTATGAAAATAAAATACACGGGTATGTTCGAGAAAGCGTCCCAGCACAGAGCGTACACGAATATTTTCTGAAATGCCTTTGATACCAGGGCGTAAGCAGCAGATGCCGCGTACAATCAAATCAATTTTCACGCCAGCTTGTGATGCTTGATAAAGCGCCTGAATGACTTTGGGCTCTTCTAAGCCATTCATTTTGGCAATAATACGAGCTGTACCACCCGCGCGTGCATTGGCAGCCTCAAAATTGATGCGTTCAATGATACCACTGTGCAAAGAAAAGGGGGCTTGCAACATGGTTTTAAGCTTGGAAAGCCTACCCATGCCAGTTAATTGTTGAAATACACGATGTACGTCTTCTGTAAGTGCAGGTTCACAGCTAAGCAAACCGAAATCTGTATAAAAACGGGTGGTCACTGTGTGATAATTGCCTGTTCCTAAATGTACATAACGGCGCATGGTGCGACCTTCACGGCGAACAATAAGCATCATTTTACAATGTGTTTTATAACCAACTACGCCGTAAACAACCTGTACACCTGCAGCCGAAAGTCGGTTTGCTAACGTGATATTATCTTGCTCATTAAAACGAGCGCGTAATTCAATGACAGCCACGACTTCTTTATTGGCGCGGGCGGCTTTCATCAACGCATCCACAATCGGAGAGTCGGGGACAGCGCGATAAAGGGTTTGTTTAATTGCCAAGACATTGGGATCGGAAGCGGCTTGTTTCAGTAATTCAACGACTGGCTGGAAACTTTGAAAAGGATGATGAAGTAAAACATCACCATCACGGATTGTTTTGAATAGGTCGCTATCATCTTTTTTAAATGCAGCAGAAATACCCGCTTCAAAAGCAGGGAATTTAAGGTCAGGGCGATTGACCTCATCACATACCAGTGCCATGCGATATAAGTTAACAGGTCCATGAACTCTGTATAAATCAACTTCTTGCACGCCGAATTGTTGTAATAAATAGTCGGAAAGCTCTTTTGGGCAATGATTGGAAACTTCCAAGCGTACAGCTTTGCCAAAGCGGCGCTCGAGCAACTCGCCTGCAATAGCTTGTTTTAAATCGCTTAACTCTTCATCAACATCCATCTCGCTATTACGGGTAATGCGGAATTGGTGACAATATTTAATGTTCATGCCTGGGAATAAATCATCAACATGGGCGTGAATAATGGATGAAAGGAACACATAACTGTGCTCCGATGTGGCAATATCATCGGGTAAACGAATCATACGTGGCAAAGAACGTGGTGCTTGCACAATAGCGTAACTTGATTCGCGTCCAAAGGCATCTTTGCCTTCAAGCGCAATCATAAAATTAAGAATTTTGCTTAATAAACGCGGGAATGGGTGAGCAGGGTCAAGACCGATTGGTGTGAGTAATGGCAACAACTCACGTTTGAAAAATTTATGAATCCAATTTTTTTGTTCTTCATTCCATTCATCTCGATGTAAAAAATGGATGCCTTCTTCACGCATATTGGGCAATAAATCATTGTTAAGAATTTGGTATTGTTGCTCAACCAAATCACTCACCTGATCTCGGACACGCTGTAAAATTTCGCTGGAAGTGAGTGCATCAGCCCCCGCTTGTACGGAGCCCATAGCGACTCTTTGCTTTTGAATAGCAACACGCACCTCAAAAAACTCGTCCATATTGGATGTACATATGCAAAGGAACCGTAGGCGCTCAAGCAGAGGAACACTTTCATCAGCTGCCATAGCTAGCACGCGACGATTAAATTCAAGCATGCTTAAATCTCTGTTGATATAAAGATCAGGGTGATCCAGCGCTATGGTTTGAGTAGTATTCAAATAATTTTCCTTTGTTGTGTATGCTTGGATTAACTATCGTCACCAGCAAGAATTTTAGCAGCATCATCATGGTCAACATGGCGAATATCATGCCCATATTCCATATAAATAACCATTTCTGCGATATTGGTCGCATGGGCAGAAATACGTTCAAGATTCTTGGCGGCATCCGATAAAATGATTGAACCGCTAATGCTACGTGGATCTTCCATCATATAGGTAAGAAGTTCGCGGTACATGCGTTTATATAACTTATCAATTTTCACATCTTTTTGAATGACAGTCATAGCCAAATCAGCATCACCACGAGAAAATGCATCCAAGGCGCGTTGTACTTGTTTTTGAACCTTTTCTCCCATGGTATCAAGGTTGGAAAAGTTTCTTGGTGGCGACTCTTCTGATTGAATCATGCCTTTGGCAATGCTGGCTGCTAAATCCCCGATACGCTCAAGGTCTGTTACAACTTTTATAATTGCCAAGATAAAACGTAAATCACCCGCTGCAGGCTGGCGGCGAACCAAAATATCACGGGTCATTTCATCGCATTGAACCTCCAATGCATTGATAGCCCGATCACGTTCAATAGTTTTTATTGCGAGTTTTTCATTTTGCTCAAGCATAGCTCTTACGGCATGCCCAATAGCACGCTCGACGAGACCACCCATTGAAAGCACGTGCTCTTTAAGTTCTACCATTTCTTCATCAAAACGTTTCATGGTATGTTGCATGGTTTCTCCTCAATTCTAACTAACTACATGCTCAATATAGCATATATAACAATTATTTGATAATGATATTAACCAAACCTACCTGTAATGTAATCTTCGGTTTGTTGTTCTTTTGGCTTGGTGAAAATATCTCTTGTTTCGCCAAACTCAATTAACTTGCCCAAATAGAAGAAGGCGGTGTTATCTGAAACACGTGCAGCCTGCTGCATGCTGTGTGTTACGATAATAATGGTAAACTCTTTTTTAAGCTCATCAATCAACTCTTCAATTTTGGCTGTGGCAATAGGGTCAAGGGCTGAACAAGGCTCATCCATAAGAATAATTTCAGGTTTGACTGCAATAGTACGCGCAATACACAGGCGTTGCTGTTGACCACCAGAAAGGGCAGTGCCAGGCTCTTGCAGCTTATCTTTGACTTCATTCCATAGACCTGCGCGGGTTAATGAATATTCGACCAGCTCATCCATTTTAGGTCCATCGTTTACGATGCCGTGAATACGTGGGGCATAAGCAACGTTTTCGTAAATAGTTTTGGGAAAAGGGTTTGGCTTCTGGAAAACCATGCCTACGCGGGCACGTAGTTGTACAACATCAATATCGGCATCATAGATATTTTTATCATCAATCAAAATATTGCCGTCAATACGGCAGTTTGGAATGCGATCATTCATGCGATTCAAGCAGCGCAACAATGTTGATTTTCCGCACCCTGAAGGTCCAATAAATGCTGTAACTTTGTTATGCGCAATTTCTAGATCAATACCATGTAATGCTTGGGCATCTTTGTACCAAAGTTTTAGGTCGCGGATAGAAATATTTTTAGAAGAAGTCATCGTGTTACCTTTACCAAGTTTTTTGTGTGCGATTGCGTAGCCAAACTGCCAAAGCATTGAGCGAGAGTAGCACTGTTAGCAAGACAATAATGCCAGCCGCAGTACGTTCTTCAAAGGCGCGAATAGACTCGGATGACCAAGTATAAATTTGGGCAGGGAGTACAGTTGTTGCATCAAAAATTCCACTTGGAGCTTCTGGAATATAAGCCATCATGCCAACAATCAATAACGGTGCTGTTTCACCCATGGCTTGTGCCAATCCAATAATGCTACCTGTTAAAATACCTGGAAATGCCAGTGGTAACACATGGTGCCAAACTGTTTGTAAATTTGATGCACCCAAACCATAGGCTGCATCACGAATATTATCGGGAATAGAGCGCAGGGCAGCACGCGTGGTGATAATAATGACGGGTAAAGTCATCAAAGCGAGCGTTAAACCACCAGCTAATGCGGATGATCGAGGCACACCAACAATATTGATAAATACTGCCAGACCTAATAAACCATAAAGAATAGATGGAATCGCCGCAAGGTTGTTAATGTTGACCTCAATAGCTTGGGTAAAACGATTGTCTGGTGCAAACTCTTCAAGGTAAATCGCGGTCATCACACCAATGGGAACAGCCACTGCCATGGTAATCAATAGAACCAATATGGAGCCAACAGCTGCTGCCAATACGCCTGCAGTTTCAGCCATTTTTGAGTCACCATGGGTAAAGAAAAGGGTGTTGAAACGAAGTTCGATTTTATCATTAGCGAACATCTCATCAACATGAGGACGGTATTTCTTCTTTAAGCCATGCCCATCATGCCCTTTGATGTATTGATCCACGCGATAGCTGGCGAGAACCCATGTTTGCTCGGTTGTGCCAAGTAATTCAGGATGTTCTACAAGCTTTTTTGGTAACGATCGAAGATATGACCGACTTACCAAATAACGGTAATTTCGTGTAATAGCCTTGTTATAATTATCTTTTATTTTGGCATTATAACTAATGGGAACTTGTATATAAGCTTGTTGAAAAGCAGGCATTGCTTTGCCAATAATATCGACAAAGAAAAATGCCAAGAATGCTAAAGCAAATGCAATCGCTGCCATGCCGTAATATTTAAAACGGCGATCAGCACGATGACGACGGTGCAGTCGTTTGTTGTACTCCATGCTATGGCTCATTTATTCATACCTCTGACGGAACTTTCGAATCACAATGGTTGAAATTACATTTAAAATGAGCGTGACGGAAAGCAATACCAAACCAAGTGCAAATGCTGCTAAGGTAAAGGCGGAATCAAACTCTTGGTCACCAGTTAATGCTTCAACAATTTTTACGGTTACAGTGGTCATGCCTTCGAGTGGATTGGCAGTAAGGTTAGGGCGTAATCCTGCAGCCATCACCACAATCATAGTTTCACCAATGGCACGTGATGCACCCAATAAAAACGCTGCTACAATGCCTGGCAAGGCAGCGGGCAAAACAATATGACGAATGGTTTCCGAATGGGTGGTTCCAAGTGCCAATGAGCCATCACGCATGGGTTGAGGAACGGCACGAATTACATCATCGGATAGTGATGATATAAATGGGATAATCATAATGCCCATGATAATACCAGGAGTCAGGGCATTGGTATAATCAGCATGTAAACCAACGGCATTGGCAGCTTGTACAACTAGCGGACTAATGGTGATTGCAGCAAAGAAACCGTAAACAACTGTTGGGATGCCAGCAAGAATCTCCAACAATGGTTTGAGGCGGTTGCGCCATGTATGGCTGGCATATTCAGACATGTAAATGGCTGCGAATAAACCGATAGGAATGGCAACCAGCATCGCGATTAGAGTGATCATGAACGTGCCTGCGAAAATAGGTAAAGAGCCGAACAACGGAGGCGTAGCGCCTTCTTCAGCCATGCCTGAACCGACTAGAAATGCGGTGTCTGGTTGCCATTCGGTGCCAGTGATGAAATCCCAGACAGGAACAACCTGAAAAAAGCGAATGGATTCAAA
>JAUZQR010000317.1 GCA_030950865.1 Mariprofundaceae bacterium
GACGCTGCATAAAAATAAAAGTGTAAAGGGGCAAATCGATTCTAAGCCCTTTTTACATTTTAATCAGGCTTGCGACCTACCGCACCAATTTTTTCTAAGTGTTTTAATTAGATGAGTTGAAAACGTCTCATTGCATTTGCAGTTGTAATCTCGACTAATTCTTGCATTGGCATCTGGCGTACATCAGCAACACACTGAGCCACATGCTTTACAAATGTTGGTTCATTACGTTTGCCGCGTTTGGGTACCGGTGCAAGATATGGCGAGTCTGTTTCAATCAAAATAGATTCTTCAGGTACTTTGCCTGCAACAGCGCGAAGTTCATCATTGCGCTTGAATGTGGTATTGCCAGAAAAAGAAATCGACATACCCATATCCAAAGCTGCTGATGCCGATGCCCAATCCGATGAGAAACAGTGCATGATACCACCACAGCCCGCGATATTTTCTTCTTTAAGAATACGGAGCGTGGCTTCGTCAGCATCACGCATATGTACAATCACGGGTTTATTCATCGCATGTGCTGCGCGGATATGGGTGCGAAAACGTTGTTCTTGGATAGTTGGGTCAACATGGGCTCGAAAAAAATCCATGCCTGACTCCCCTATTGCCACACACTTTTCATGCTCTGCAAGCTCACATAATTGCTCAACGGTTGGTTCATAATCCACTTCATGATTTGGATGTACTCCGACTGAAAACCAAACCCCATCACGGGATTCCACCAATTTAATCAAGCGTGAGGTTTGCTCCAGTTCTACTGCAACAGCAACAATGCGCGTTACACCAGCTTCTTGCATACGCTCAAATACATCATCCCTATCATCATCGAAATGTTCAAAGTCTATATGACAGTGCGTATCAAACAGTTGCATGACTTTTGCCATCATATCAGCCTGCCATGATGGATTTAAAGTGTGACAGTGTCACATATTCAAGCCCAGTCAGACCATGCTTATTACCCAATACTTGAATAGATTCACGTCCTTTATCACCCAACTCGGATACAATTAAATCCGCCCCATCAAAATCTTGATTAGCCGTATAATCATTTACTGTAATCACAGTCTTCAAATTTGCCGCTTGAGCTGATAACCAGCCATTGCCAGAATCCTCTAAAGCAAGTGTATTCTCAGGTTTTACAGCTAATTTTTCCATAGCATAATTATAAATATCGGGCGCAGGCTTTTTCGCAGGTACAATATCCCCTGCTGCCAATACTGCAAACCTATCAAACCACTCTTTACCAAGTGAATATTCAATCAAAGCGTCCAAGGCTGCGGGTGTTGTGGTGGTTGAAATACCGAGTGTAATACCTTCAGCATAAGCCTCTTCTAATAAACGCAATACACCTGAGCGCAAAGGAATCAGACCATCCGCAATTAATGTTTGGTAATGGACAGTTTTACGAGCATGCAATGTAGCAATCTTTTCATAAGGCATATCTGCCATACCGCCGCGCTCAATATCAAATTGCATACGCTCTTTGCCACCAGTCACCTTTAATAACTCGCCATAAGTCTCAACGCTCCAGCGCCTATCCATACCCGCTTCTTCAAATGCCATATTAAAAGCAACACGGTGACCATCACGTTCAGTATCTGCCAATGTGCCATCCACATCCCATAAAATACATTTCAATTCAGCCATATTGCTCTCTCCTCTCGAAAAATGTGATGATAGCCCCTATCATTGGGGCATGGATACAAACATCATCATAACACCCGACATTCAAACAGAAAAGCCTGCTTTGAAAAAGCCGCCTCTGTATAAGGTTATCATGTTTGATGATGATTACACGCCTATGGACTTTGTTGTAGAGCTGTTAATCAAGTATTTTCAACACAATGAAGACAGTGCCACAGGTATTATGATGCATATTCACAAAAAAGGGCTTGGTATTTGTGGCATTTACCCAAAAGACATTGCAGAAAGCAAAGTAGCACAGGTAGAAGCCCATTGCCGCAAAGATGAATATCCATTACGCTGTAGTTTTGAGAAGCAAACGGACGACTAGATATTGTAGCATGAGTCTTGCTAGTGTTTTTAATAGGCATTTCATTGAGTCATGCGACCATTTGCCGATAGTTAATGATAATGTATGCAACGTAAGGTGAAAATATGGGTATATTAAGCGAAAACCTTGAACAATCATTAAACGATATTTTTCGTGTGGCGCACTTGCGCCGTAATGAATTTGTGACTGTTGAACACCTACTCTTGGGTTTACTTGATAATATCGAATCCAAACACGTGCTGGAAGGTTTGAGTGTGGATACCCAAGCTTTACGTGAAGAAATTGAAGCTTTTATTCAAGAACATGTTGTTGTACTGGCAGAAGATGAAGGCGAAACAGTTGCCAGTGTTGGCTTACAACGGGTGATTCAACGTGCTGTGATGCACGTGCAAGCATCTGGCAAACAAGAAGTTACGGGTGCGCATGCACTTGTTGCCATTTTCTCAGAAAAAGATTCCCATGCAGTTTATTTTCTCAATCGTGCAGGCATTACGCGGCTTGATGTTGTGGCATTCATATCACATGGCACATTAAGTCTTCCCGATAAATCGGATGATCAGATCAGCTCTGATGAGCAGGCTCAAAAAGGTAGTGATGCCTCCCCGCTGCAACGATTTTGCATCAACCTAAGTGAACGTGCGCTGGCAGGAAAAATTGACCCATTGATTGGACGGGATGATGAATTAAACCGTTGCATGCATATTTTATGCCGCCGTCGTAAAAACAATCCTTTATTGGTCGGTGAAGCAGGTGTTGGCAAAACTGCACTCGCGGAAGGTTTGGCATTACGCATTGTACAGCGTGAAACACCTGAGATATTGCATGACACCAAGGTATTTTCATTGGATATGGGCTCATTATTGGCAGGTACAAAATACCGTGGTGATTTTGAAGAACGATTAAAAGCAATTCTTGGTGCTATAGAAAAAGAAGATAAAGCTATTCTATTTATTGATGAAATTCATACCATTATTGGTGCAGGTGCTGCCAATGGTAGTGCTATGGATGCATCGAATTTGCTTAAACCAGCTTTAGCTAATGGTGAGTTGCGCTGCATGGGAGCCACAACTTACCAAGAATATCGTCGTGTTTTTGAAAAGGAATCCGCACTTTCTCGTCGTTTCCAAAAAGTCGATTTGGAAGAGCCAAGTATTGAAGATACTGTGGAAATTCTTAAAGGTCTAAAAAGTCGTCTCGAAGAACACCATGACATCCATTACAGCCAAACGGCAATTTTAAGTGCTGCTAAATTGGCATCGCGGTATATTCAGGATAGGCGTTTACCTGATTCTGCGATTGATGTTTTGGATGAAGCAGGCGCTTCGGTTCACTTAAAAACGGATGGAAAACGTAAAAAACAAATCAATATCACCGATATTGAGGCAACGATTGCCAGCATGGCACGCATCCCTGCCCGTCAGGTCTCATCAACAGATAAACAAAGCCTTGAACATCTTGAACGCAATCTAAAACTGGCTATTTTCGGACAAGATAATGCCATTGAAAAATTATCTTCCAGCATTCGTTTATCACGCGCTGGTTTATCACATCCAGATAAACCTATTGGTAGTTTTTTATTCTCTGGACCAACTGGAGTTGGTAAAACTGAAGTAGTTCGCCAATTGGCACGTATTATGGGCATTAAATTGATTCGTTTTGATATGTCTGAATATATGGAATCGCACGCTATTTCTCGCCTTATTGGAGCCCCTCCAGGCTATGTTGGTTATGAACAAGGAGGCTTGCTCACCGATGCCATTAACAAACATCCGCATGCCGTTCTTTTGCTCGATGAAATGGAAAAAGCCCATCAAGATTTGTTTAATATTTTATTACAAGTCATGGATCATGGCAAATTAACCGATAACAACGGTCGCTCTGCTGATTTTAGGCATGTGATTGTCATTATGACCAGCAATGCAGGTGCATTTGAAATGCAACAGAACGCTATTGGCTTTAATCCTCAATCCAGTGAAGGTCGTGATGAAGAAGCGATTAAACGCTTGTTTACACCAGAATTCCGTAATCGTTTGGATGCTGTCATTCCATTTTCAGCTTTGGATAAAGATACGATTCTACATGTAACAGATAAGTTCTTGGTCGAACTTGAAATGCAGCTGC
>JAUZQR010000318.1 GCA_030950865.1 Mariprofundaceae bacterium
GCATTAATATAATACAACATAATAAATAACCGAGAGAGTTGATATGGGAAGAGCTTACCAAAACAAAAAACTAGATATGGCAAAAACCGCTGGTGCAAAAACCAAGGTTTATTCCAAGTATGGTCGTGAACTTTATGTAGCTGCCAAAAGCGGTGGTGCAGACCCTGATAGTAACCTATCGCTGCGTCGTTTGATTGAAAAAGCCAAAAAAGATCAAGTGCCTGCACATGTCATCAAAAATGCCTTGGATAAAGCCCTCGGTGGTGCTGGTGAAGATTTCTCACCTGCACGTTATGAAGGTTTCGGCCCTGCGGGTTGCATGGTGATTGTCGATTGCCTGACCGATAACAACAACCGTACCTTTGCCGATGTTCGTCAATGTTTCACTAAAAATGGTTCCAAGCTTGGTGGGCCTGGCGCAGTCGCACATATGTTTGATCATCAATCGGTATTCGCATTTAAAGGCGAGGATGAAGATGCTGTATTGGAAGCTTTGATGATGGCAGATGTGGATGTAGCAGATATTGAGTGTGAAGATGGCATGATCACCGTTTTTGCCACACATACAGATTTTTACAAAGCCAAAACAGCGTTGTCAGAAGCTTTCCCTGACATTGAGTTTGCCATGGATGATATTTCTTACGAGCCACAAACCTTCTGTGAAATCTCTGGTGATGATGTACAGACATTTGAAAATCTACTTGAAGCACTCAATGATTGTGATGATGTGCAAAAAGTATATCACAACGCTGAAATCGCCTAAACCGAGAAAAAATCTTACCTAAAAATGAGCCGCTTTGGATAGAAAGCCCTAAAGCTGCTCATTTTTTTAAACACTACTGCCCTATGCATACTTATTTGTATGACGCAAGCACAATATCCATGTATTTTAGAAGTTCTCCACAAGAACATAAAAAATATCACATAAATAAAAATTCATGATTTTTTAATATTAGAACAATCATATAACTAATTGTTATATAAGACTTAATTTAATACTGATTAAAATATAGGCACCATGTCACATAAAGCTAAATATGACATATAACACAATAAAATGGAAACTATTCACAAAGTTATCCACAGGCACTGTGGGTAGTTCTCCAAGCCTTTAAATTACAACAACTTAGAGTCATTTAACCTATTTTAGCTGCCCCAAATCACGCACTGCACCCTTATCTGCCGAGGTCGTCAAAGCTGCATAAGCTTTTAATGCTTTGGATACCACGCGCTCACGATTCACGGGCTGCCAAGCATCTTTGCCCTTGCCTTCCATCGCCGCACGACGGTTTGTTAACTCTTCATCAGAAATCATAAGATTGATACTGCGATTCGGAATATCAATGTTGATGGTATCACCATCTTCAATCAAACCAATCGCACCACCTTCAGCTGCTTCTGGTGAGGCGTGTCCAATGGATAAACCTGACGTGCCACCAGAGAAACGACCATCGGTTAAGAGCGCACACACCTTGCCCATACCTTTGGATTTGAGATAAGAGGTCGGGTAGAGCATTTCCTGCATACCAGGTCCACCCTTCGGTCCTTCATAGGTGATAATAACCATATCTCCTGCTTTAATTTTATCATTAAGAATGGCATTCACCGCATCATCTTGAGATACAAATACCCGCGCTGTGCCTGTAAACTTCCAAATGGATTCATCCACACCTGCGGTCTTCACAATACAACCGCGCTCGGCGATATTACCAAACAACACAGCCAAACCGCCCTCTTTTGAATAAGCATGTTCAACACTGCGAATACACCCAGTTTCACGATCTGCATCAAGTGTTTTCCAACGCTCTGATTGAGAAAATGCGACTTGTGTCGGAATGCCACCCGGTGCTGCGCGGAACATCTCACGTGGTATTGTATTCGCTTCATTAACAATATCATTGGCATCCAAGGCATCACCCAAGCTTGCAGAATGAACAGTGCGCGTATCACGGTGAATCAAACCACCACGATCGAGCTCCGCAAGAATACCAATTACGCCACCAGCGCGATGCACATCTTCCATGTGATAGTGCTGCACTGCGGGTGCAACCTTGCATAGGTTCGGAACTTTTCGGCTCAAACGATCCATATCTTTCATGCTAAAATCAACTTCTGCTTCTTGCGCACATGCCAACAAATGTAGCACCGTATTGGTGCTACCACCCATAGCAATATCCAGTGCCATGGCATTCTCAAAGGCATCAAACGTAGCAATCGAGCGTGGCAACACAGAATCATCATCTTTTTCATAATAACGTTTGGTGATTTCTACAATCGTGCGCCCTGCTTCTAAAAACAATGCTTTGCGATCGGCATGCGTGGCAAGCAGTGAGCCATTGCCAGGCAATGCCATACCCAATGCTTCGGTTAAGCAGTTCATGGAATTTGCCGTAAACATACCTGAACAAGAGCCACATGTTGGGCAAGCAGAGCGCTCAACAGCAGCAACATCTTCATCGGATTCATTATCATCGGCAGCCATCACCATGGCATCGACCAAATCAAGCATTTGCTCGCGATTTTTAATCGTCACTTTACCTGCTTCCATCGGACCACCCGATACAAATACTGCAGGAATGTTCAAACGCAGGGCAGCCATCAGCATGCCCGGTGTGATTTTATCGCAATTGGAAATACAAACCATCGCATCGGCACAATGGGCGTTCACCATATACTCCACCGAATCAGCAATGATTTCGCGGCTTGGCAATGAATAAAGCATGCCGCCATGCCCCATAGCAATGCCATCATCTACTGCAATGGTATTAAATTCTTTGGCTACACCACCTGCGCCTTCAATTTCTCGCGCTACCATTTGCCCCAAGTCTTTCAAATGCACATGACCAGGCACAAATTGCGTAAATGAGTTGACCACAGCAATGATAGGCTTCTCAAAATCTTCATCGCTCATGCCTGTTGCACGCCAAAGCGAACGAGCTCCAGCCATATTGCGACCAGCTGTGGTAGTACGAGAACGATATGTTGGCATATTCAAAACCTCACAAAGAAATTACACGCACTATAACCTTATCCATAAAGCCTTGCGAGAACCCATTGTTTACATTGACATCACCAAGCCACAATACAACAATTTGCCTATGAGCACTCAAACACTGCTAAAGCAGTTATACGATACCCCTGAACAAGATATTATTAAAAACATTCATGCACTCAAAGCGGAACTGGGCGAAAAAGTCTTAATTCTTGGTCATCACTATCAGCGTGAAGAAGTCTTTGCTTTTGCCGATGTATCAGGAGATTCACTCAAACTTTCCCAGCAGGCTGCCGATGCTGATGCTGCAAACATCATCTTTTGCGGTGTCCACTTTATGGCTGAAACAGCGGATATTCTTACATCTGATGAGCAAGCTGTATTCTTGCCTGACCTTGCTGCGGGCTGCTCCATGGCAGATATGGCAAACGATGCGCAAGTCTCAAAATGCTGGCAGGAGCTTTCCACCGTCATTCAACCTGACACGTGTGTCACACCTGTAACCTACATCAATTCTACCGCTGCACTGAAATCATTTTGCGGTGAACATGGTGGTATTGTCTGCACCTCATCCAATGCAAAAAAAGTGCTTGAATGGTCTTGGAATAACCGAGAAAAGATTCTTTTCTTCCCCGACCAACATTTGGGTGAGAATACAGCACTTGCCATGGGCATTCCTGAAGAAAACATGATTGTATGGGATCCATTCCAACCTTTGGGTGGCAACACCCCCGCAGCCATTGAACGTGCTACCTTGATTTTATGGAAAGGCTTTTGCTCGGTGCATCAACTTTTTAAAGCCGAACATGCAGACACCATGCGTAAAAATCATATTGGCATTGAAATACTTGCGCACCCAGAGTGCTCACGCGAAGTTTGTGAAACTGCTGATTTTGTTGGTTCAACCGAAGCGATTATTCAATATGTGAAAGCCGCTGATGTCGGAAGTAAATTTGCCATTGCCACAGAATTAAATTTGGTCAATCGCTTGCGCATCCAACACCCTGATAAACCTGTTTGGTTTTTATCACCCATGGTTTGCATGTGTTCCACCATGTTTCGCACCGATCCACAACATTTATATGCGACATTATTAGCTATTCGTGATGGCAACAATGAGCATCAAATTATTGTACCAAAAGCACAAAAACGTTGGGCAAAACTCTCGCTTGAAAGGATGTTAAACCTTGCTTAAATACGTATTTATTCTTCTTTCTCTTATCATTTCTAACCACGCTTTCGCAGTAGAAAGTATTGAATCAGTACAACAGCAGTTAAATACATTCAAACAAAGCTCCGATGCCATGTATGCCAACGCTACGCTAACACGTGCCGAAGCTTACCTGGGTGCAGCCATGCTCGCCGATGAAGAGGAAAAACAAGAAGCAACACAAGATGCCTTGCGCAAGGCTCAAAGCACCATTCAAGAAGCAAAAGCCAATGCCAAACATTTTCAGGAACAATTTGAAGACCTTCTAGACTTACAAAATGCAGCACAGGAGGTCATGAACAAACTT
>JAUZQR010000319.1 GCA_030950865.1 Mariprofundaceae bacterium
TGTGCATAATGTTTCCAATGCCTGTGCGGTTGCAGCGGCGACGACAAAACTCGGTGTTTCGGCAGCAATGATTCAAAAAGCCTTCGAGCGTTTTGCAGGCATTCGTCGGCGCATGTCCTTGGTCGGTGAAGCGCGTGGTATTCGCATCTTTGATGATTTTGCACACCATCCTACCGCGATTAAAGGCATGGTTTCAGCAGCAAAATATGCCATGTCTGGAGATGGCAAATTATGGGTGATTGTTGAGCCGCGCTCCAACACCATGCGTAGCCGCATTCATCAACAGCGTTTGCCGCAATGTTTTGCTGATGCAGATAGGGTTATTTTCACCCCTGCATCGGATCGAAGTCTTGCCGCAAATGAAGTGTTGGATGCGGGCTTAGTCTGTAAAAATATTGGCAATCATGCGCAGGTTTTAGAAAACGCAGATAGCATTATCCAAGAGCTTTCTAGCCAAGCACAAGCAGGTGATGATATATTGATTTTATCCAATGGTGGTTTTGATGGTATTCATCACAAGCTTCTTAAGAAATTGAAAGATTAAGTGAAAATATTATTGGCGTGATAGATGATGCGCTCTTCCACCTCTTGGCGCGTGGCTTTTATGCCAAGTTGATGCATGGATGTGACAGGCGCATCGCGCATGCCGCATGGTACAATGCCTGAAAAGTGTTGAAGGTTGGGCGAAATATTTAAGCTGACACCGTGAAAGGTTACCCATTTACGGCAACGCACACCCACGGCAGCGATTTTTAGCCTATCCACCCACACACCAATACCACGGGAATCACGTGCGCCTTGAATGTCAAAATCTTGCAAAGTATTGATGATAAGGCTTTCCAAACGTTGCACATGCAGATGTAAATCTTTTTCGCGTTGAATATCAATCAGTGCATAACAAACCAATTGACCAGGCCCATGATAGGTTACCTCTCCACCCCTACCCGTATGATAAACAGCAATGGATTCACCATTGATTTCGCGAAGCAATACATCGGATTCTTGTGCCGATGTGCCGAGAGTGTAGGTCGGCGGATGTTCTGTGAAAATAAGCGTGTCGGGTGCTTTTTTTACAAGAATATCGGCAACAATGCTTTCCTGTTCGCTGACTGACTCTAAATAAGCTTGTTGTTGGTGGTGAAGCATGTGCATGCCGCAAGCTTAGTCTTTTTTCTCTGTGTTTGTACAAATTGGATGACTTTAATTAGAGTCTTCGCCCTTATTGCTAAAAGGGAGAATGCTGTGTCCAAAGTCCAGAAAAATGTGAAAGACCATGATGAGATTGAAGCTTTAAGCTTTGAAGGCGCACTGACGGAATTGACTGGATTGGTAGAGCAGTTGGAATCAGGCGAAATGTCTTTGGAAGATAGTGTGTCATCATTTGAAAAAGGGGTGAAACTTTCACGGCGTTGTGAATCCTTACTTGATGGTGCGGAGCAACGTTTACAAATCCTCAATGGCAATGACGAATGACAGTTCAGCTCAGACAAGCTCAACCCATGCAAGCACCTGTTTTTTTGGCAACGTATGCCAAGCAACTTGAATCATCGGTGCAAAAGATTATGGCAGAGCGTCAGCAGGTGGTGGAGCCGCGTTTGTGGGATGCCATGTCGTATGCCTTGCTTGCTGGTGGTAAGCGTGTGCGCCCTGCATTGTTATTGGCTTGTTTTAAAGCCTGTGGCGGTACGGATGAAAGCTTGGCGATGCCTGCGGCTGTCAGTATTGAATGCATGCATACGTATTCGTTAATCCATGATGATTTACCTTGTATGGATGATGATGATTTACGGCGTGGGAATCCGACATGCCACAAGAAATTTGATGAGGCGACGGCTGTATTGGCAGCCGATGCCTTGCAAACACTCGCTTTTGAATTGCTAACTGACATGGATGCACCAGCGGATACAAGCATGGTATTGCTGCGTAAGCTCGCAGTTGCAGCGGGCGCACAGGGCATGGTTGGTGGGCAAATGATGGATATGCGTGCTGAAGTGGCTGGTGTAAATGGTGTGCTCGAAGTGGAACGTATTCATTTACATAAAACAGGCGCGTTGATTCGATACAGTTGTGAAGCGGGAGCCTTGCTTGCAGGAGCCAATGCAAAAGAGCTGCATGCCTGTTCGCGTTATGGTGAAGCGGTTGGCTTGTTGTTTCAAATTGCCGATGATATTTTGGATGCAACGGCGACATCGGAAGATTTGGGTAAAAGTGCAGGCAAAGATGAAGCGCAGAATAAA
>JAUZQR010000032.1 GCA_030950865.1 Mariprofundaceae bacterium
TGATTGCAGTATGTTGCTGAATGTACGTTATGTTATTGTGATGTTGATATGTTTGTTATCAGTTGGTTGTGCCAAGACAAGCATGCAAGCTACAGATGATTTATGGAAACAATGGCGAGCTATTGATGAGTTGGTGCAAACTGACTATCCCGATGCTCCGCCTGTGATTTTAGTGCATGGCTGGAATGGTAGTGAATTTACATGGTCGGATGTGGAGATGCTGCGTCATTTTGAAGCGCATATGCATAGGGATATTTATTTTTTCACGTACCGTACAGGTTTGGTTGCAGGCCGTTTTCCGCCCATTGAGGTGCTAGAAGAAGAGTTAGAACGTTATTTGTTGTCATTTAAACAAGTTGATGTGATTGCCCATAGTATGGGTGGTCTAATTGTGCGGCAATATTTAAGCCATCACACCGAACACCCTATTCGGCGGCTGGTTTTTTTATCCACACCACATTTTGGCACAAATGCGGCAGCGCTACTGGAAAGCGTTG
Organism: Mariprofundaceae bacterium; assembly: GCA_030950865.1. Lineage (GTDB taxonomy): Bacteria > Pseudomonadota > Zetaproteobacteria > Mariprofundales > Mariprofundaceae. Next base: position 498 of record JAUZQR010000032.1, read on the forward strand.
CCAGTGTTAGTCCTGAAGGCAATTTGCAAGCAGATGAAATGCAGGTCGGCAGTGATTTTTTATGGCAATTAAATTTACAGCAAGGGCAAGAATTGCAAGGTGTTGAAGTGCTTAATGCCTATGTCGATGGTGACTCAGTATTGGATCGTGATTTGGTGGTAGATAGTTCTTCAGCTTGGTTGCCCTGGGCTGCAAATGTATCGGTTTCTAAAGGTAATCATCATGCACTTGCATCAGGCTTAATGAAATATGATTTTCTTTTGAATTTTTTATCGTTTGGAACACTTCCTGCCTTGGCAGAGATGCCCAAACAGCATGATTTATGGTTGCGCGTGCGAGATGAAAGTGGCGAAGATGTGCCGTTGACCGCCAATACATTGCGTCGTTTAAATGCAAAATTTCAACCGAATCAACATGATGTTTCAGTGTGCTGTAAACGACCTTCTGCTTTGTATGAAACTATAAGGAAATCGTTACTTGTTGAGGATATTCAGCCAGAGGATGTGTTGTGGTTGACGCAGAGAAATGAACGTAAACCTTTACTGGTTAAAAAAGCAGGTGATATGGACGATTATAAACAACCGATTACCTTGCAAGAGCTTCAATTAAACACCTCAGGGCAGTCGCATTAAAAAATAAGTATTTCACTATGTTTTCCAAATGACGGTTCTTTTTGTGCTATTCAGGACACAACTGATATTTAAGGGCATGGACAGGCATATTTTAATGCGATTGCCCTGTTAAACACCTCTAATTAAATGCTACTCGCGAGAGGCGGAAGGGATACCTTGGCGAGCCAGCTCATCAGCACGTTCATTGCCTTCATGTCCTGCATGACCTTTGACCCACTGCCATGTGACATCATGAAGCGCATTGAGTGCATCGAGTTGTTGCCATAAATCTTGATTGGAGACATCTTTTTTAGCTGAATTTTTCCAGCCACGTTTTTTCCAGCCTGTAATCCATTCGGTGATGCCTTGAATAACATATTTTGAATCAGAATAAATGGTTATTTTTGAAGGTTTCTTCAATGCTTTTAGAGCTTCAATGGCAGCTTGTAATTCCATGCGTTGATTGGTGCTATGTGCCTCACCGCCGCACAACTCTTTTTCATGCTTGCCATAACGTAGCCAAACACCCCAGCCACCAGGCCCCGGGTTTCCAGAACATGCGCCATCGGTAAATGCCTCTATAGAAGTATCAATATGCTCGGACTGTCCCATTTCGCCACATTAACCGATAGGAATTATTTTGTAAGTCTTTTAAGAGCAACTACACTAATAATATGCCGTTTGAATGATTGTATCTGATAATGGTTCAGCAGCATTGGCTGCTCGATGCACTGTGTGAAGGAGGTGTGTGATGAAAGAATATAAAACAGGAATAGCACTGGCTGTAGCTGCCGCCGCTGTATTGGCGTTTGGTAGTCCTGCAATGGCGGGTGACTATGCGAATGATTCGGGTGCTAAGTTTACCCGTGGCTTGGCAAATGCAGCAACAGGATGGGGTGAAATCCCTAAAAATATTGCTTTAGAAACCAATGATAGCAATGCATTTGTTGGTATTACGTACGGTACATTAAAAGGTGTAGGACATACCGTTGGGCGTACGGTAGTTGGCGCACTTGAATTGGGCACATTCTTTATTCCTAATGATGAAGTCGTGCATTCAACGTATGTTTGGCAAGGTGCCAGTGAAGAAACAACTTACGGTTTATAAGTCGTAGGGTTTAATTCATGCAACTATGCATGTACGGGCGGTCAAAACCGCCCGTTTTCTTGTAACGGTTCAGCTCACCCCTGATTTGCCCGATGCCTGCGTTAGAAAATGCTCACTTACAGTAAGTAAGCTGCACTTTTCTGCCTTGGTCTCGGGAAAATCAGGGGCAATCTGAAGCGTTACGTTTTTAT
>JAUZQR010000320.1 GCA_030950865.1 Mariprofundaceae bacterium
TTCTTCGTTTGGTATTAACTGGCTATGCACAACAAAGTGACAAGCATTTCAGTAGTTATATTGCCGATGATGGCTCCACAGAAGAAACTCGCAATCTCATCAAGCACATAGCAAAAACATCCCCTGTACCCATACATCATATTTGGCATGAAAACCATGGTTTTCGCAAAGCTCGTATCCATAATCTCACCCTGCAAAAAATCAAAGAGCCTTATGTTATTTTTACCGATGGTGACTGCATGCCTTTACCTAATATGATTGCAACACATCGAAAACTCGCTCATGAAAAAACAATGATTAGTGGTAGCCGTGTTTTATTAACACAAAAATGGACAAGCCAATTATGTATGAATCAAAAATATCCTAAGAACTCCATATCTTCTTGGCTTATCCATAAAATAAAAGGCAATATTAATCGTTTAATACCTTTGATTATACCCGCTCATTTATCTGCACCACATCAAAAACTATCTGGCATTCATGGCTGCCATTTATCTTGTTACACAAAAGATTTAATCCATATCAATGGTTTTGATGAAAGCTTTGAAGGCTGGGGACGTGAAGACTCTGATTTGGTTGCTCGACTTTTACATAGCGGTATTCAGCGACGAGATATGCGCGGAACTCCTGTGTTGCACTTATGGCACAAAGAAAATGGTCGTGAGCATTTAGAAAATAATAATGCTTTATTACAAGCTTGCTTGAATGAAAAACGCCAACAAGCAATAAAAGGCATTCATGAGTTACCCAACAAGGCAGTAAAAAATGCCTAAACCATTAGTTATTGCGCAAATATGTCGCCGTTTCGGACCTGTTGGCGGCATGGAACGTTATGTTTGGGAGCTTTGCCGCGAATTAGCCTCCATGGGGCATCAAGTGCATGTGTTATGCGAAATCAATCTTTGTAGCGAGCCCTTATCTAGAGTAAATATTCATGAACTGGGCGTTATCCCTCCCAAACCACGCTGGCTGTCTTACTTACGTTTCTCGCGTCGTGTACATATATGGCTAGAACAACACA
>JAUZQR010000321.1 GCA_030950865.1 Mariprofundaceae bacterium
AAATTATGCATTAAATGCGATGGGCGACACACTTCATCAAATAAAGAAGCTGAGTCATGAGGTTTTTAAGCTTCCATATGCTGTAGGTAATATGGAAGGGCCGATAATTTTGCAAGAAATAGAAACGAAAACACAGGTTTCTATTCAAAAACTATCAGAACAGCATCATACGCTGGATATTCAGGTCAACAATGCCATGCATATGATGACGGGTCTAAGGATAGATATGCGCGATGAGGCATGGGCATTGTTAGCGATATTGCTGGTGACACTCTCGCTTTTAACGTATTTTATTTATAGTCAAATTGTTTCACCACTTATTCGTATGCGTAAGGTTGTACAGCAAGTAGCCAAGGGTGATTTTACTGTGCAATGTCAGGTTTCTTCAAATGATGAAATAGGTGAGCTTGGTCAAGCCTTCAACTTAATGGAACAACAGCTAGAGGAGCGTGATAAAACATTGAGCCGCACCCGAAGTTTAGCCGCATATCATGATAAGATGAGTGCGGTGGGATTGATGGCAGGCGGCATAGCACATGAAGTGGGTAATCCTTTAGCAGCAATATCGGTGTCATTACAAGTGGCACAGAAGAAATTAACGCTTCATGACAGTGATGCTGTTCAATCACAACTTCAAATGGCTCTTAAAGAAGCCGCACGCATGGAATCTATTATACAAGTGATTCTAAACTTTGGGCGGCATGAAACCTCACCCGCGATGAGAGGGTTTTGTGTTCCAGTGGTGATTGAAGAAGCTATTCAGTTGGCGCAGATGTCGCCTAGGAAAAAAGCTGTTCACATTACGACAAATATCGCGCCAAATCTGCCAGAAATATATGCGGAGAAAGGCATGTTATTGCAGGTGTTGCTCAATCTTGTTTTGAATGCGCTGGATGCTTGTCATAATAAAGGAAATGTGAATATACACGCGTTCAAGAAAAATAATGAGCAAATTATCATTAATGTTAATGATGATGGGCATGGCATAGCAGATGAAATTAAAGGTGGTATTTTCGAGCCTGATTTTACCAGCAAAGCGCAAGGGGAAGGTACGGGGTTGGGGTTAGCTATTAGCAGAGAACTTATTTATAGTATGAATGGCTCTTTGGATCTGGTGAATAGTGATGTAACGGGTAGCTGCTTTCAGATATGTTTGCCCATTAAGGAAGTATCATGAAGATTTTGGTTGTTGAAGATGAAAAGCATATCCGTCAGGGAATTGTTCAAATGCTTGAAAGCGAAGGCTTTGAAGTGTGTGAATCTGAGTCTGTTACATCAGCATTATCATTGTTACATAACGATGCTTGTGATGTAGTGCTTTGCGATCATCACCTTCCAGATGGAGAAAGCTTTGATGTGTTACACGGGCTTCCAGAAAAGAATCCACCACCATTGATTATGATGACAGCATTTGGCAATCGTGATTTGGCTTCACAGGCATTTGCTGAAGGTGCTTATGACTATGTTTCTAAGCCTATTCGCTTTGATGAACTTATAGCCCGTTTACAACGTTTAGAAGAGAAATTGCTGTTGCGTCAACGCATCCATGAAAGTGATGCAGATGCACGCGACCGAGGCGAGCTGGCTATTTTGGGGAAATCTGCATGCATGAAAGAAGTTCAAACACTGATTCAAACATCAGCATCGGCTCATGTATCTGTACTTTTACAAGGTGAAACTGGGGTAGGTAAAGGTGTTGTTGCCCGTTTAATACATAGTTTAAGTGAATTTAAAAAACAGCCTTT
>JAUZQR010000322.1 GCA_030950865.1 Mariprofundaceae bacterium
TTAAGATTGGCGGTGCCAGAAAGCAACGTGCCCCATCATATCAAGAGCGTTATTTATGGTCACCGTTAGAATCCACTGCTGGCTTGGCTGATATGCGCACCTATGTGGGCGATATCAATTTAAACCCTGAAACCTCGTACAATGTCGATGCAGGCTTTGATTGGAAATCCGAACGTGCGTATTTTACACCGCGTGTGTTCTTCAAACGGGTTAAAAACTATATCCAAGGCACGGCTCTAAGCAGTGGTGCAGCTTATAATTTTCGAAAAACACAAGGCAATATGATTAAAGGCGGCATGTTTTGTAACAATAACCCATCAAGCCCCTTCTGTGTGCCTTTGCAATTCTCCAATGTTGATGCTGAATTTTTTGGCACTGATGCAGGCTTTGGCATCAATATGACCGACCATATTGCATTGGATGGAACGATTAGTTATGTGCGCGGAAAACGCAAAGACATTGCAGATAATTTATACCGCATTGCCCCACTCAATAGCATGGTGAATCTCAGTTATTATGGTGATCATGATTGGTCTGTAAGTGCGCAAAGCATGTTGTATGGCAAGCAAGATAAAGTATCGACAACCAACAGTGAAAAACGAACGGGTGGTTATAGTGTATTTAATCTTCAAGGTCGTTATGCGATTAGTCGCGGCATTGAATTTAGTGCAGGTGTAAACAATATTCTTGACCGTTTCTATCAAGATCATTTAGGTGGTTACAATAGGATTTCAACAGATGTGAACGGGCAAGCTTCTGCTGTTGCATCGGGTGTTCGGCTGCCTGGGCAAGGAAGAAATTATTTTGTTCAAGTGCGCGGAAACTTTTAATACGCTCATGTATAATGGCTTAGTGTAATATGATGAACTCAACATATGGTCATCAAAAACAATCGTGGCATTTTGCTGGTGGGTTTCTTCTTTCCATCGGCATACATGCCGTATTGTTATTGCAACTGAGTCAGATGAACTTGGCTGATGCGGAGATTCCGCATCAGCTAACGTTTGTTGAGGTAGAACTGGTGCATATGGCAGCAGCCCAAGAAGTTCCACAGGATACAAGTCCAGAAATATCAGAGCCTGAAAATAATGTTCAAGAAGAACCGAAACTAGTCAAAAAAGAAATGCCTCAACCCAAAGTGGTGAAAAAGCCAGTAAAAAAAGTAGTGAAGAAAAAAGTTAAGCCGCAGAGTGTTGAAAAGCCAGTGCATACAAGCAAGCTCATTACAAACAATAGCGTTTCCACAAATACAACTGTAAAAGCACAATTCCCATCAAATCATCAAGTGCAATTAAAACAACTGAAACAGCACTATCTATCTCGTATATTGTCTAAGATTCAATCACATAAGAATTATCCTTATTCGGCACGCCGTCGTCATATTGAAGGTGATGTTCACGTATCTTTTATGGTGGATGCACAAGGGCATATAAGTGGGCTGCATCTTACAGGTGGCTCATCGGCATTGCGTTTATCCACTCGACGAGCTATTGAGGATTCATTACCATTTCCTGTACCATCAGCAATATTATCACAGTCCATGCATTCTCAATTTGTGATGCAATACCGTTTAAAATAACAAAGTTTCTTTAGTATGGGCATTAAAATGTTATTTTTAATCAAAATTAAATATAATCGGAGAAAATATGAGGATTTTACCAGTTATCTTAAGCTTAGTCCTATCTGTTTGGCTTGTTTCGTGTAATCAAAGTGAGGACACAGAGCAACATAAACATCATACGCAATCCAATATGACAATGCAGCATCTTTATATGTTGCTTGAGCATGGAGTTAGTATGATGGCACAGGGTGCAACATTAAAATTGCAAGGTGATAAACATGGCGATGTGATGCTTTCACAAAGTGCAGATTTATTGCGCCGTGCGATGTCTGGTCCTGAAATGGCGGCCATGCATAAAGGTGGGCAAGGACAATCAGCCATGATGCACCACACCCATGATTTGGGAGCAGCAGCCTTTGACTTATTGGATTTGATGATGTCGTTGCAAGAAACGCCAGTTCAAGAAGATGATTATCGACTACATTATGCCCTAAATATGGCTGCGCAGGGTGCAAGCCTGAAGTCCTTGGCAATCATGGGTATGGCGGGGGATATTGATCAAGCGATGCAGCAGCATGGGCAAACGATGCAAGAGGGCGCTATGCATTTGATAAAAGAAACGTCTGCGGATACAGCGTATAAAAAAGCAGTGCTAAAGGTGATTCATCTGCTCGCGAATGAAACTTCAGAATCCATGCAACACAGTCATTGATTTGACCATATAAGTGCTGCACTTCAGCATGGCTGGCTGATGACTAAGTGATTGGTCAGCATTTTTTGGAGGTCTTCATTCTGTGGCATCGTTATTTTCACGTCTAAAAAAAGGTCTAAGCCGCAGCCGTGATGGCTTGGCGCAACTCATTCCTAGTAATAACTCGGATACACAGCCAGAGATTGTATGGGATGATGTAGAAGATGCTTTGATTATGGCGGATTGTGGACCTTCATTATCGATAAAGCTTATTGAACAAGCTAAAAAGAATAAAAAAGACCCGATGTCAGGGCTTAAACAAGCTATGTTGGCACGTTTTCCAGAGTCAAAGCCGATTCATAAAGTGGATAAACCACCCTTTGTACTCTTGGTTGTTGGGGTCAATGGCACGGGTAAAACAACGACAATCGGAAAACTTGCCACGATGTTTCGCCAGCAGGGCAAATCTGTACTCGTTGGGGCTGGAGATACGTTTCGTGCAGCAGCAGTGGATCAACTTGCAGTTTGGGTAGAGCGAGCAGGTGCAGATATGGTGCGCCAACATGAGGGTGCAGATCCTGCAGCAGTGGCATTTGATACTGTGCAGCGTGGTGTGGCGCGACAATATGATGTGGTGATTATTGATACAGCAGGGCGTGTACAAACCGATAAAGGGCTGATGGATGAATTGGCAAAAGTACGCCGTGTGATTGGTAAAGGACTGGATGGTTCGCCGCATGAGGTTTGGCATGTTGTAGATGGTGGTACAGGGCATAATGCGATTGTTCAAGTCGATAAATTTCGTGAAGTAGCAGGCACGACAGGCTTGATTATCACCAAGCTCGATGGCTCTGCCAAAGGCGGTATCGTTGTACAATTGAGTGATACCTATGGTTTACCCATTCGTTATGTTGGTGTGGGTGAAGCACTGGAAGATTTGATGCCGTTTGATGCCGAATCGTTTGTGCAAGGTCTATTGCCTGAATCTTCTGAATTTAACAATGAAGTTATAGATGATGAAGTGGGTTAAATTCAAAAATAGCATGAAAATAGTAAAATAGTGCATAAAATACTTATTTCTGCATGTTTGCTTGGCGAAAAAGTGCGTTTTGATGGTAAATCAAAGAAGATAAATGCTGAAATTCTTGAAGTTTGGAACGCAGAAAATCGTTTGATTGCTTTATGCCCTGAAGTGGCAGGTGGCTTATCCGTGCCTAGATCACCAGCAGAAATTCAGGGTGAATTAGTTATCAATATATTGGGTGAGGATGTGAGTCGGGCATTTACTCAAGGCGCACAAAAAGCTTTAGAACTATGCCAACAACATGATATTCAAATAGCGATTTTAAAAGAAGGCAGCCCATCGTGTGGTGTCAGCCAAATCAATGATGGCACATTTAGTCATGCAAAAATTGCAGGGCAAGGGGTGACTGTTCAATTACTTCAAAAGCATGGCGTGAAAGTATTTAGCGAGCACCAGTTAAACGAGGCTCAAGCTTATTTACAAAGTATCTTTT
>JAUZQR010000323.1 GCA_030950865.1 Mariprofundaceae bacterium
TGTGAATATTAAAGTCCTGATAGATGAAATCTTCGGCAATGGGCAGACCTAAGGCGTGTAATTTAGTGAGATTATCGCTTAATTCTTTTAAATCCTGCGCATCTTCAATGACTAGGCTCAACACAGGATATCTATCTTGTACACCCAAGTTCAAATCAACAATCGGACGAACCAAATCACGATTGAGCGTCCCTGCCAAGTCTTTGGCATCGGCGCGCTTCAAATCTTCACGCACATCTCCGTGCAAATTGGCTTGACCTGAACCTAAGCCGCCTGCCATCGCATCGCTGGACGAAGTTTGACCCAAAATACCTTTAGATATTTGCTCATCGCAAAAGCGACATAGCTTTTCATACAAATCAGAGCTGCTGCCTTTACCTGCCGATTCGACAAACTCAATCAGCATCGAATCAGGGATGATTGCTGCAGCATCTGTCCCCATATTTGCGACTGCTTGCAGCAAAACATCCTTCTCATTTTCTGATGCAGAGCTTGGATATTTACCGACCCGAAGGGGCTGCGCATACACTTCGGCAAACTGCACCCAATCTTTGTAGCTGTAGTTTTTGAAAAGATACATCCATGCACAGGGGCGAAAAATCCCACCACGCACGGGGATGCCAGATTTGGCTTTATGGATATGGCGGATGTATTTATACGGTGTTAGGGCTTTACCGTCAGGTTTAGATGGGTCGAGCAAGCGCAGCTCAGACATTGTATCTTGATCAAAGCGGAAAAACTTCGGCTCACGCCAGCGTAAATCTTCAATGACAGCTTCTTGCTTGCGAATACTCCAAATGACTTCTGTGACCGAGTAACCTTTGCCGATCGCATCGAGAATATCCATCAGCTTTTCGGGTAAATCAGCAATATGGGCTATATGTTCCTTAACCAAGTCGGTGGCTTTTTTCTCTTGCACAGTGGCATTTTCGGGGGCTTTAATGTTGATTTCAAGACCTATTAAAGCGCGTTTACGCGTGCCTATGACGCTGCTTAAATGTAGATCCTTCTCTTCCATATCTTCAAATAACTCGCATTGGGCATGGGGGTCACCCGCATCAGCTTGCTTGAAAATAGATGCCAAACGCTGCGGCGTTAAGTTATTGGACGGATTGCTTGAGAATACTTGGCGAACCGAACGCAAAGATGGTGCGGACTCTTCTTGGCGCAATGCACCCAAGTCTATCTTGCGACCGTTTGGGTCATAAAGTGTTACCATGATTGCTCCTTGGCGAGGCTAAAGCCTCACTTCCATTGGCGGTCGTTACCATGCGCCACCGCCAAACCTCCCACCCTTGTGATCATCATCGTGTTCAGGGCGCATGGGATTTATAGCAGCATTGCCTCGTGATACACCATGGTATGCCATAGGTGCAGCAGGGTTTGAAGCTGCACTCAAAGCTAAAAAACCCGCCCAAGTTCTATCAGCATGACCTGAACTGTCGGATTCCGCTACGAAACGTGGTGTACCTGTTGGACCTGTTATTTTTTGTAGTTTGTGCAAATCATTGCGTAAATCACTATCACCCAAAGGAATACGTATTTTTCTATCTTCAAAAGCTTCTTTGCCAATGGTGGCAAGATTGAGTTTGTTGGAGGATGTGAACAACACACCTTCCACACGCTGCGTGCCATGCCGAATTTGTGCATCTTCCACAGGTTTTTCGCCCATGCCAGTTTGATCCATACAGCAACGAATGACACGATAATGCGCAAATACCCCATCAAGTAGGGCATCTTGCTCTGCAAATGGAATACGGCGGCGTGTAATAATTTCACGCGTCCACAACACATCACCGATTTCTTCAAGCACCCAGATGACGAATAAATCATTGCGAATCGCAATATCCACACCAACAAAACAATTGCCGCCCGTATAAGCTTCAGGCTTGCCCGCTTGCGCATGTTCTACAGCGCTGATTAAATCATACGATAACCAACTTGATGCAGCGTCTAACCAATGCAGCTCAAACTCTTGCGACCAGCCATCCACAGGCAGCTTAGAAAGTGTGTGAAAGTGTTGTAAGCAAGGATACACCGTTCACTGCCGCACAGGCAGCTTAGAAATTTGGCAAAAAATGTTCTCGTCGGTCTTGGTTGTTCACTGCCGCACAGGCAGCTTAGA
>JAUZQR010000324.1 GCA_030950865.1 Mariprofundaceae bacterium
TTTATTGAGCATGTGCCTTCGGAAATTGATCCAGTATCGGTGGCATGGATTGTGCTCATTAGTTTGTTGATGGGAGTCTTGGCAACATTTTATCCAGCTTGGCGTGCTGCCAATGTGCCGCCAGCTGATGCGTTGAGGTATGAGTAAATGTCTACAGAAAAATTGCGCAATAAAGCAAAAAAGGCATTGCTGGATGGCAAATACCCTAAAGCATTGGAATTTTTTGAAACGTTACACAAAGCTGAACCGAATGACTTACGAACGCATGTTAAATTGGCGGAATTGCGCGAGAAAACAGGTGACTCTGCTGGCGCAGTAAAAGATTATATTATGATTGCAAAGTCTTATGCTGAACAGGGTTTTGTCGTTCAGGCAATTGCGATTAATAAGATTATTTTGAGAATTGACCCAGAACAAACAGAGGTTCAGGAACGCTTGAAAGAACTTTCTTCAGAGCGTGGTGATAATTGGGCTGTTTCTACCATTGCACCTGGAGATAATATCCAGGCGAATGATGTGAATCTGAATAAAAAAGCGAAGTTAAACGTTCAGCGCACACCGTTATTGGCGGACTTGTCGGGTGATGAGCTTGAATCATTTATGGATTCATTGACGTTGAAAACCTTTGCTGCTGATGAGCATATTTATGAGTACGGTGTCGAAAGTGATTGTTTGTATTTGATTGGTATGGGCTCTGTACGCTTAAAGATACAGCTCTCATCAGGCAATAAACGTGTTTTTTCTAGGTTGTCTGAGGGCGACTTCTTTGGTGAGCATGCATTTATGTCACGCACGGCTCATACAGATGTAGCGGTTGCAGAAACGGAAGTTAGTTTGCTTATGATTGACCGTGCTACATTTGATGTTTGGGTTGAGAAATATGCAAAAATAAAGGAAACAGTGGAGAGCTTTTATCGCCAACGCGTGCTAGACCGTGTGTTAGCTATGACACCTGTTTTTGAGGCAGTCCCAGAGGATGCTCGCATGGCATTGGGCAGCAAGTTTAATATACGTTCATTTGTGGCAGGGGATATTGTCGTACAAGAAGGTGCTCCAGGGAACAGTTTCTTTTTGATACGTTCAGGTCATGTTGAGGTATCAACCAATGATATTAAAAATGATGCCCAGCAGATAGCGCTAGGTGTTATGGGCGAAGGCGCATTTTTTGGGGAAGTGGCTTTATTAACGGATAAACCTAGAACGGCGACAGTTGTGGCAAAAGATGCATTGGAGTTAATGGAGCTAACCAGAGAAGATTTTAATGCGATTACGCTTGAATATCCATCTGTAAGAAATGTCGTAGAACTGTATCAAAAGAAACGTGTGCAAGACACCATCAAAACACTGATGCAGCGAGGGGATTGATTTGCCAGATTCTGTGCAGGATGTGTTACTTAAGGTTACAGGTCTTAGTAAATCTTATTATGGTTCATCAGGAACTTTGAATATACTTCATCATGTGGATTTTGTTGTGCACCGAGGTGAATTTCTAGCAGTTGTGGGTGAATCGGGTACGGGTAAAAGTACATTATTACAAATTTTAGGAACATTGGATGACCCTGATGAGGGCGATGCTTATTTGGCTGGGCAATCACTTTTTACTTTAAGTCAGGGTGAGCGAGCACGTTTGCGCAATCAGTCTATTGGTTTTGTTTACCAAGCACATCATCTCATTCCCGAATTAAATGCTTTAGAAAATGTTATGTTACCTTTGCTTGTTCGGGGCGAAAAAAAACATGAAGCAGAGAAAACCTCTATTGATTTATTGCAACGTTTAGGTTTGAAAGATCGTTTGTCGCATGTGCCTTCAAAGCTATCGGGAGGTGAAGCGCAACGTGTTGCCGTAGCGCGTGCTTTGGTAGGAAAACCGAGTTTATTGCTGGTTGATGAGCCGACTGGAAATCTAGATGAGATGACTGCGCAAAGTGTTTTTCAGGCGATGCAGTCATTGTGTCAGCAGGAAGGGACTGCTGTGGTTATGGTAACGCATAGCATGGCTTTGGCAGGGCTGGTTGACCGTGTATTGTGCTTAAAGAAGGGAAAGCTTATTCCTGCCTAAGTGAATTTCTTTTTGACGAAACACATAGTTCTGCTATGCTCCCTAATGTTGTTTCTTGGATATGGGTTCAACTACGTGTTTTTTTTATTTTTTTACTATTAAAGAGGGCGATGTGACGAAGGCTGAGATTGCTAATATAATTTATGAACGGATTGGGCTTTCCAAAAAGGAATCAGCGCAAATTGTTGAGACAGTTCTAAATGAAATGAAGCAGGCGCTTGAAGCGGGTGAGGATGTCAAACTATCTGGTTTTGGGCACTTTATGATTCGTGAAAAGCACGCGCGCCGTGGTCGCAACCCTAAGACTGGTGAAGATATTACCATTGAGCCACGCCGCGTAGTAACCTTTCGTGCTAGCCAATTATTAAAAGAGAAATTGCTTGAAGGTGGTGAGTGAGTACATCTGCTAAGCAATTGCAACATGCTGGTGTTTCTGTCCCAGAGTTGCCCGATAAACTTTTTTTCTCCATTCGTGAAGTAAGTGAATTATGTTCCATTGAACCGCATGTTTTGCGTTATTGGGAAACTGAATTTAAACATATTCGACCTGTTAAAAAGAGTGGAAACCGCCGTTTTTATCGGCATCGTGATGTGTATGCGGTATTACAAATTAAACACCTTCTGTATGATTTAAACTTTACCATTCGCGGCGCTAAAAAGCGTCTGATGTCTGGTGATTTGAACGATATTGTTGAGCAACAAGATGTGCAAACGTCATTGCGTATGATTCGTGAGGAACTACTCTCTGCCTTAGATCTTTTGGCAGATTAATCTAAAAACATTGAATAAGCGGGACGTAGCGCAGCCTGGTAGCGCACTACACTGGGGGTGTAGTGGTCGGAGGTTCAAATCCTCTCGTCCCGACCAATCCTTTGTTTATGAAAAACTCATTTCTTTCAATGCTTGAGTTTTAATGAACCAAAACCGCCGATTATTATCTTTTGAACGACCTCGCCGTCGTATGATTGAGGATCAGTTAATACCTGCGGGTATTTCTGATGCCCGTGTTTTACAAGCCATGAACATTGTCCCAAGACATCTGTTTGTTGATGATGCATTGCGTAGCCATGCTTATCAGGATTCCTCCTTACCCATTGGTGAAGGTCAGACCATCTCGCAGCCTTTTATGGTGGCTAGAATGTCTGAATTATTGGCTCTTGAAGGGCATGAACGCGTGTTGGAAATTGGTACTGGCTGCGGTTATCAAACAGCCGTATTATCTTGTTTATGTCGGCGGGTTTACAGTATTGAGCGTGTTGCAGCTCTGCATGAAAAAGCACGCAAGAATTTGCGTCAGGCTCATCATGCCAATGTCATGCTCAAATGTGGGGATGGTTTACTCGGTTGGGAGGAATATGCACCCTTTGACGCGATTATGGTGACTGCGGGAGGGTTTGCCTCTGATGTTTGGATAAATCAGTTGTGTGAAGGTGGTGTGTTGTTAATGCCTGAAGGAGAGAAAGGTTCGCATCGTTTGGTGCGCCGCAGGAAATTGGCTGAAGGCATTGAGGAAGAATATTTTGATGCCTGTACGTTTGTACCATTATTGAAAGGAGAGTTGCGCCGTTGATAGAATCAGAATTACCTGCGGTTAAAGAATCATGGTTGCGTCGTGCTTATCACTGGACGTTGGCTTGGGCTGAACACCCACAAGCCAAGTGGGCATTGTTTTTGATTGCTTTGATTGAAGCCAGTGTGTTTCCCATTCCGCCAGATATTTTACTGTTGGCATTGGCACTGGGTAGACCTGACCTTGCGCTTCGTTTTGCAGCTATTTGTACGGCAGGTTCGACGGTGGGCGCTATATTGGGTTATGCCATAGGTTTGTTATTGTTTGCCAGTGTTGCAGAGCCTGTTTTACAATTTTATGGTGTGATAGAGCAGTTTCATGCGGTGGAAGGCTTATTCCTTGAATGGGGCTTGTTATTGGTATTGATTGCAGGTTTTTCGCCTATCCCATTTAAGGTTATTACGATTGCAGCAGGAGCATTTGGATTACCATTTATTGGTTTTGTATTTGCGGCTCTTTTATCGCGTGGCGCACGGTTCTTTTTAGAAGGTGGGCTTTTACGTTGGGGTGGTGATAGTTTAAGGGCTTGGGTTGAAAAATACTTCGAGTGGGCAACCTTGGCTGTGGGTATACTGGTTGTTTTGGGCTTTTTAGGGTTATGGCTACTAAGTTAAAGTATTTTTCTTTGGCTCTCTTTGTTCTGATGCTTTCAGGCTGTTTCAAAACAGAGCTGCCTATTTACAGTCAATCGCATCATAAAAGCGTAAGCCATGGCTCATATGCTTCAACCTACAAGGTTCGTGCTAAGGATACGTTGTACAGTATTGGTCGCCGTTTTGGAGTGAATTACAAAACCTTGGCAAGAAATAATCATATTCGTTCACCCTATACGATATATGCAGGGCAAAGAATTTATTTAAAAGGTGTTGCGCCACGTTCGCGGACTTTGCCAGTAGCCAAACATCAATATAAACCCAAGCGGATTAAAAAAGTATCGAAAAAGAAATACAAAACCCATAAGGCAAAAAGAACGACAAGAAGAAGTACAAAAGCATCACGTTTGCGCTGGCCTGTGAAAGGTGTGCTGACCAGTCGCTTTGGTCGACGCGGAAGTCGCATGCATGATGGTATAGATATTGGTGCAAAAGAAGGCACTCCAGTTCATGCCGCAGCAGCAGGGGAAGTGGTTTACTCAGATCACCGACTCTCTGGTTATGGGCGTTTGATTATTATTCGTCATAGACATGATTTATTTACCGCTTATGCACACAATCAACGCAACCTTGTCCGCAAAGGTGATAAGGTTAAAACAGGCGATGTGATTGCCCGTGTCGGTCATACGGGGCGTGCAACTGGACCACATTTACATTTTGAAGTGAGACGAGGTCCTACGCCTGTGGATCCATTGTCGTATTTGCCTAGAAAACGTTAGTTATCTTCCAATAGCGTCATTTTATTTGTTTGATTTAAAAGAATTCTTACCCCTATAGCATATTTATGCGATATGCGCTAGGTTTGATATGCATTAGCTTACTGCATACGTTGGGGGCTTTGTCAATTTGACTCCGCGTATGAGAGGGAGGGGGTAGGTAAATGGCTAAAAAACGTAGTGTTGATCCGATGACTATCTATATGCGTGAATTATCACGCTATAATCTTTTGACAGCCAAAGAAGAGGTTACACTTTCTAGGCGTATTAGAAGCGGTGATGAAGGTGCTCGTCAACATATGATTAATGCCAATCTTAGATTGGTTGTAAAAATTGCACGACGTTATATGAACCGTGATTTACCACTGGCTGACCTTATTGAAGAAGGAAATATTGGTCTTATGCGGGCCGTTGAGAAATTTGATGATGCGCATGGCTGTCGCTTTTCAACGTACGCGACTTGGTGGATTCGTCAATCCGTTGAGCGTGCGATTATGAATCAAGGACGTACTATTCGTTTGCCGGTACA
>JAUZQR010000325.1 GCA_030950865.1 Mariprofundaceae bacterium
GTTGAATCTCTCTTTCTTTTCCGTCTTTTAGCTTTATTTTTACTTTTTTAGGATAAACACAGGGAGGAGGCGATTCCTTAATGCAAATACAAGGTGATTCGCCACATTCGGGACATGGCTTGGGAGGTTCTTTTTCACAAACACAAGGTATTTCGCCACACACCTTACAGGGATCTTCGGAGGCAGGCTCGCCATCCCATTCGGGGTCAGAAAACCGTTGATAAGCATCGACAAAATCATAAATTGTAAAAAACTCTTTACCGTCAAAAAGTCGTGTTCCACGTCCTACAATTTGCTTAAATTCAATGATTTGATTCACGGGGCGCATTAGAACAATATTACGTATATTTCTAGCATCCACACCCGTTGAAAGTTTTTGCGAAGTGGTTAAAACGGTCGGAATCGTTTTTTCATTGTCTTGAAACTCCCGTAAAAACTGCTCGCCTATTTCACCATCATTGGCAGTAACACGCACACAATAATTCACATCCTTAGATTCTTTATACTGATTCACCAAATCTCTGACTACCGCCGCATGAACTTGAGTTGCACAGAAAATAATGGTTTTATCCTCTGGGTTGGCTTCATCCATATAAACCTGAACCCGTTTTACTTCACGCTCCTTGATCTCAATGATTTTATTAAAATCATCTTCCTCGTATAATCTTCCCTCTTCAACTTCACCCTCAATAATATTGTCATCAGGCGTATAAATATAATCGTCTAGTGTTGTTTTAATACGTTTGATTTTAAATGGTGTTAAAAAACCATCACTTATGCCTTCTTTTAATGAATAGATATAAACAGGATCACCAAAATATGCGTAAGTATCCACATTATCCTTACGCTTGGGTGTTGCCGTTAAACCCAGTTGAACGGCTGGCGAGAAATAATCTAAAATATCCCGCCAGTTACCCTCATCATTTGCACCACCTCTGTGACACTCATCAATAATGATAAAATCAAAATAGTCTTTTGGATATTCACCAAAATAAGGTTCAGGGTTACCATCTTCATCCCTGCCAGACATAAAGGACTGAAAGATAGTAAAAAAGATACTGCCATTGGTAGGCACTTTACCCGACTTTCTCACCTCTTTGGGTTTGATGCGAACCATTGCATCATCAGGAAAAGCAGAAAACGAATTAAACGCCTGATCAGCCAGTATGTTGCGGTCGGCAAGGAATAATATTCTAGGTCTTCTTGATTGATAATTGCATTTATCATTTTTAACTTTCAATTTTCCATTTTCAATTGCTGTTAAGTTCCAGCGAGTTTGAAACAGTTTCCAAGAAATTTGAAACGCAATGGCAGTTTTGCCTGTTCCAGTGGCAAGGGTTAATAGTATTCTATTCTTATTCTGGGATATAGCTTCAAGCGCGTTTTTTACCGTAATTTCCTGATAATACCGCAGTTGCCAAGTACCACTCTTATCTTCAAAGGGAACAGACGCAAATTTATCTCGCCAGTCATTTTGATCACTATAAGTTTTATCCCATAATGCTTGTGGCGACAGAAAATCATCGACTAATTTTTCTTCGCCTGTTTTCAGGCAAATTTGATAAATTTCCTTGCCGTTGGTGGAATAGGTGGTTTCAAGGTTGAGCTTTTGAGCATAGAGCTTGGCTTGTGCTACGCCTTCACCAACTTGCAATTCTTCACTTTTCGCCTCAACTACCGCCAGCTTGATGCCCTTGTAAACTAAAATATAATCAGCAATCAGCGGCTTTGCCCTGCCACCGCCAACCTGTATTCTACCATCGGTTATTTTGCAGACATTACGTTCACGCAGTATTCTTGAACCCTCAATCACACCCCAGCCACACAGATTAAGTTTCGGATCGATTAATTCTGCTCTGGTTTCGGCTTCATTCATTTGATTTATCCCGATTCTCAAGCAATTTCTTTTCTATTTCTTCAAGCTGTTTCAAATCCTCTTCATCTGCTTTCAGTGCTTCCATTTTTTTACGCTTATTATCAAATTCCACATAACGCTCTTCTGCAATTTTTTTAGCAACTTCTGCTTTCATTTTTCCTGCATGAGCCAATATTTCCTGTTCGTTAAATTCCAAAAAGCCGTCCAGTTTATCAGCCCATTGTGCCATGGTAACGGTCTGCCTTTTGCGTGCCTGTCTTTCAGCATAGTCCAGATACATGGTTACAATTTCATTCAGGTCTTTGATTTCATCCTCTTTTAGATAATTCTTGGCAATGGCAACATCCTGCTTTCTTACAATCGAGCCTCGCCATGAGGTCAGCCCCATATTGGTTTTATCAGCATTGCTTCTGGCTTCAATCAGTTCAGCCGCTGTTTTTCCTGTGGTTGCCCAAAGCATTTTATTCTGTACCTTTTTAAAGAAAATCTGCGCCTGCCTGGATTTTTTGTCATAATCAATAGCGGTGGTGTAAATATCCTTTATTTTCTGATAAAAGCGTTTTTCCGAAGCCCGAATATCTCTGATTCGTTCCAACCACTCATCAAAGTAATCCCACTTATCAACCTGTTTCAAGCGGTCACCATCCATGGCAAAGCCTTTGATGATATATTCTTTGAGGATATTGGTCGCCCATATTCTAAACTGTGTCGCCCGTTTGGAGTTAACTCGGTACCCCACGGCAATTATGGCATCGAGGTTGTAATATTTAACCTGCTTAGTTTGAGTCTTACCCTCTATTGCACCGTGTTGAGTGGTATGTTCCAAAATGGAACCAACCACTTTTTCGTCTAATTCTCCGCTGTCAAAGATGTTTTTCAGGTGCTTTGTGATGGTTGGGCGTTTTACATCAAAGAGTTCCGCCATTTTTTTCTGAGTCAGCCAGATGGTTTCGTCTTGAAAGATTGTGTCTATTTTGACTGTGCCGTCTGGCGTGGTGTAAAGGACGATTTCGGAGTTGTTGGATGAGGGAGTCATTTTGCATCTCCAATCGCATATTTATTCTCCCTTTTCTTAAACGCTTCTGTACCACCTTCTAATATTTCGCATACATGCTCTCTTATGCCTTGAGATTTCAGGACAATATCAATATTTGCGTCTATCGGTTTCGTGTTTTCAAGACTGCCAGTAATATATTGGAACTTAATATCGTCCTGATTCTTTGAATCTTCCCCGTGCTGATTGGCAACAATCACTTCTTCTGCATCAGCATTAACAACTATATTTGCATTATGCGTGACCAATATAATTTGACGGCTTTTCTTCTTTTGTTTTAAATAAGCAACTAACTCATTATAAATAGCTCTGTTGTCTAAACTATCTTCGGGTTGATCTATTAGAATAGGGCATTCTTTATGACTAAATTCCAATAACAGCTTTAGAATGACAAAAGCCTTCTTCCCATCTGACATCTTGTTAAAGGTATCATTCTGGTAGGTTAGCTCATAAGAAATTGAAAACCAATTTTCTGTCAATAAGCCTTTTGATAAATCTTTGATTTCTTTATGTTTTTTCAATGTTATTTTGTTTTCTAACGCATCTTGTAGAAAATTTTCAACCTTTGATTTGACATTATTCTCGTACTCACCGCCCCAGTCATCAACGAAGTTTTTCCTACCATAACTTTGAAGGTTAATAAAATTAGTTAGCAGCTCTTTGCATTTATCATGACGGTATATTTTTTCTATTTTTATTTCTATATCGTCATGCACCAATGAAAAATCACGAATCAGCTCATCAATTTTTGCAGCAAAAGAAATATGATTTTGTACAGTTTGTTCAAATAGTTCTTTCTTTTGTGCATTGATCTTATCTATTTGCTGACGAAGCGAAATAATTTCTGCTAGTTTTTTATTCTCAATAGCTAACCTTTCGTTAAGCTCTTTGTACTGCTTGTTATGCTCTAGCTGACTACTGCCTTTCTTGAAAGAATCCGACGCTTTTTTATCCTGAATTTCTTTTTTATATTCTTCTAGCAATTCATCATTTGCAGTCAATTTAGCAGATAACTTATCTTGCCACTCTTTAATGGCCTTCTGTCTAACAGAAGCAAATATTTCCTGTATCGCTTGTGAATTTAATTCAGACAACTGGTTGAATTTATAACTAAATGAAGAATCGAATAAATCTTCATCTTTAAGAGCAGTTATTTCATTTTTGTCCTTTTCCTGTTTTTGCTGTAATTGCTCAAGTTTTAAAATCTCTTCTTTAAGTTTTTCATACTGCTTTAATTCATCTTCTGAAAAACTATTATCTTGCTGGGAATCTTTAATTTTATTTTGAAGATTTTCTATTTCTTTTCTTAATCCGCGCTCATCCCCTTTCTCTTTTAAGGTGGTTGTTAATTCATCTATATTTGCTTGCAACTCAAACAAATCATCAAGATTAGTCTGGATGGTGCTTTTGTTATCAGCACAGAACTTTTCATAATTTCTAATTAGGTTTTCATTATCTTTTTCTTTAACAATATCCTGAATAAGTTTGTTTTTCTTTTCCTTGTCTCTGGCAATTTCATACATATGACTTTGCGGAAAAAATTCTATATCTCTACCCTTGTTTTCCTCATCATCCTGCCAGATAATTTTTATAGCATCTGGCAGGATGCCAGTTATAAAGCTGTCTACCTCTTTTTCTTTTTCACATTTAGCATCTAGAATACTTGGGTTAATTCTGTAAGCAATAAGCTTTAAAAGTGTTGATTTCCCCGTAGAGCGACCACCAATAATGGTATTAAGGTTAGAGCTGAGTAAAATGTTTTGTTTGCAAATATCACTATCAATCTCTATAGCTTTGATAACATGATAGCCACTTTTTTCTTCTGGCTTATTGGCTTGAATTTTTACCCTGTCTTTCGGCTCACAAAGAATTTGTTTTAAACCTTCAAAAGTTAAATCGGCTTTTATCCAACAAAAACGATTCTCATCAGGATTAAACAGTTTAGTTTCACAGTGTGCATCGGAACCATGAACGCAAGGTTTTAAAGAACCACATTTATTGATTACTAAAGATTCAGCGCATCCGTTCTTTTCGCCTGTAAAAAATTCTCTATCACTGGGATTTCCAGAAAATATGGCATCTGACAATTTATATATATTGCTTCTTACCGCATCTAATGAACCTGTCTCATTTTCAAATAACTTATAATGCTCCTGTAGTGCTGATGCCCCATCACTATTAGAATTGCTAACAGCGATGATTGTGTTTTCTTTAAGCTCTGGCTTGTCTTTGAACAGTTTGATCAGTTTTGATGGCTCTAAATGAAATTCTTCAATTCCCTTTTTATATGCTCCATCATTATCTAAACTGGCATTACTATTTTTACCCAAAGCAATAAAACCTGCACGGTTCATTTTATTGCCGCCAGAATCTTCCAACGAGGCACAAAAATCATTCTCTAATTTAGCTAAGAAGGTTGCATCAGGATTGAATATGCAATGAATATTGATTAAACCACCACTACCTGTAGCAGGTAATATTCTAAGCTCAACATTTGGTAAAAGAAAAATGCTTTTTATATTGTCTATTTCTTGTTCATTAAAACCACTTGATAAATCAATGTTATCAACAAAACCTTTAACTTTTTTATAATTATCTATGCCGAAATAATCCGTTATACCTATCGCTTTTATATCTTTTTCAAGTGCCGTTTTGAATAGCGTGACACAGAAGCTATTAAAATCAGTACTGGTGAAATTATCATTTTTATTTGTGCCTTTGGTGTGGATATGTAAATCCCACTTTCGCCACTCTGAGCCTCTTTCAAAAATATTATTCATAGCTCACCTTTAAATGCTTTTTGCAGGATTGATTTTTTTAGCTTTAGAATCGAATTTATTTTCCTTTGATAAATACCTTCCATTATTTTTACCTTTTCCAACAACTGGTCAAGATTCGCTATTATTTGGTTTTGAGTTTCCTTATCACATAAAAGAATAGGCAATGATTGCACGTCTGCCTTATTGACTTTTTTCATTGTTGGGTTTGCACCATGCGCTCGCAACATTATTTCTTTTCTTAATTTGGATGACCTCAGTTGATAA
>JAUZQR010000326.1 GCA_030950865.1 Mariprofundaceae bacterium
GGCGATTTGTGATGTTTTGTAATTCAGATGCAAGCTGTTTCTTTTGTTGCAAGCTAATGGGTTTGGCTTCGGGCATGGTTTTATCGGGTTGAATACCAGCCACGGCTTGTACACGGGTGAATATTTTGGCGATGCGGCCGATACGTGCTTGTTCAAAGCAGGATTTTCGGATGTCATCACGCAGAAAAATAATTTGCTGTGCCATGGTAGAATGGCTGACTGCAATAATCAGCGTGCTACTGCCATCAGCACTGGGTTTGAGTTCAATAGGTTCAGTGCGTTGTGCCAACATGGGTCCAACAACATGCGGCCATAACCTGCGTAAACGTGATAAGCCAACCAGTTGATCCAAGCGTTCCACGCCCAGAATTTCAGCTAAGTTTTGATGAATGTCAGTGAGTTTTGAGCGTGTTCGAACAGCTTTTTTTGCCATGATATTAAATGTATTAAAAGGGTAGCTTTTTGCCACCAAGAATGTGGGCATGCAAATGAAATACTTCCTGACCACCACCTTCACGGACATTGATGACAATGCGGTAACCCGCCTCAAGTTTAAGCACAGCATTGGCAATATGATTTACTTTGCTCATTAAAGTGCCAAGCAAGGCAGGACTCTCAACATCTGCCAAGGTTGGAATATGTGTTTTGGGAATGACCAATACATGGGTGGGTGCTTTGGGATGAATATCGTTAAAAGCGAAGACATCATCATCTTCGTAGACTTTATCCGATGGAATACTGCCATCAATAATTTTACAAAACAGACAATCGCTCATAAACATCTCCTAATAAGTTTGAAGTTTAGCTTTGAGATGGTGATTCGCCAGCTAAAATCATGGTTTCTTTTTCAATCTTTGAGAATTTTTTTATTTTAATTTCTACTTTAAGGGCATCAGAATGATTACCAACCTGTTGTTGATAAACCAATGTAAGCGGCGCTTTGCCACGCAAAAACTTTGCACCTTTTCCTGATTTATGCTCCTTAAAACGTCGCTGCACATCGGTAGTAATACCCGTATAAAGAACACCGCCTTTGCAACGAATCATATAAATATACCAAACTTTCTCAGTCATTAGACGACACTTATTATTTCATAACAAACTGTTTTATTTGTAATCTTTAGTTCCACATTATCACCTGCTTGTTTGCCCATTAAAGCTTTGCCCAAGGGTGATTGATGGGTGATAACTGTGATGTTTTGTTTACAGTGAGACAATTTTAGACCACCTGCATCGGAAGCAAGCAAATAAAGTTGTGCTTTGCCTTGCTCATCTTGCAAACGGATAAACGATATGGGTTGAATGCTATCTTTAGGTTCAATATTGACCTCTTTAAAGTAGGTGAGGGCGCGTTGCAATTCTAATAAACGCTCGCCTTGTCCTTTGGCAAGATAGGATGCTTCTGTACCCATGGTTTCATACTTGGATGAACCCAAACAATCCTTATGTGTTGCCGTATCGCGAGCTAAGAGAACAGCTTGCTGGGTGATTTGAATATCGGCTTTAAGCTGGGTGATGATAAGGTCTATAATATCTTGTTTATTCATCGCACGTTTGTCATTTCGAGCAGAATCGAG
>JAUZQR010000327.1 GCA_030950865.1 Mariprofundaceae bacterium
TCATCTTTCCTGGGATGTAGATATACCCCGGGCAAGTGATAACGCCCCGTATCTGCAGCACGGTAAAAGGGCTGGTGCATATGCCAATAAAATACGATGGAAAGCTTGTTGCTCATAAATATCCTGTGTTCTGTAAAATTAAAAAGCCCTCAGTTCACACTTGAGGGCTTTGAATGCTTGCTATTTTAGTGTTAAAAAATGATTAAACTTGATGGAGGTTTTGCCCCAGCATTTCTGGTGTAATCAATACAATTCCGCCCTCAGATATATCAAAACGTCTGGCATCATCTTCTGCATTTTCACCAATAATTGTACCTTCAGGAATAATCGCGCCTTTATCAATCACGCACTTTTTAATGCGACAATTACGACGAATTTCTACATCAGGTAGAATCACACTATCTTCAACAACTGAATAAGAATGCACACGCACATTAGAGAATAATACAGAATGACGAACAGTTGAACCTGTAATCAAACAACCACCTGAAATCAATGAATCAACTGCCATACCACGGCGCTCATCATCATCAAAGGCAAATTTAGCAGGTGCAAGCTGCTCTTGTTCGGTCCAGATTGGCCAATCTTTATCGTACATGTCTAGTTCAGGTTCTAATTCTGCCAAATTAATATTGGCTTCCCAATATGCATCAATGGTACCAACATCACGCCAATAGCTTGGGCCACCTGTGCTGGCATTCACAAACGGAAAAGCAAAAGCATTGGCATGCTCAATAGCATGTGGAATTAAATCGTGTCCAAAATCGTGAGTGGAGTTTGAATCTTTTGCATCGGCTACCAAACGGTCACGCAAATATTTCGTTGAAAAAACATAAATACCCATCGATGCTAAGGCTTGTGTGTCATCGCCAGGCATAGTCTTCGGGCTGGATGGTTTTTCAGCAAATTCTATAATACGCTCGTTATTATCTATCGCCATCACGCCAAAAGCACTAGCTTCATCTAAGGGTACTGGAATACAACCAACGGTAATATCGGCGTTATTGGCAACGTGTGCAGCAATCATTTTACCATAATCCATTTTGTAAATATGATCACCAGCCAAAATAACAATATATTCAGGATCATAATGACGGATAATATCTAAATTTTGATAGACAGCATCGGCAGTACCTTCATACCAGCCTTCGCCTTGACGCTGCTGGGCCGGTAATACTTCTAAAAATTCACCGAACTGACCAGAAAGAAAGCTCCAACCACGTTGTAAATGGCGCTGTAAGGAATGAGACTTATACTGCGTAATCACTGAAATACGGCGAATACCCGAATTGATACAATTGGAAAGAGGAAAATCAATAATACGAAATTTCCCACCGAATGGAACCGATGGTTTGGCTCGCCATTCGGTCAAAGCCTTGAGCCTTGAGCCTTTACCTCCAGCTAAAACCAATGCAACGGTACTGGCGGTTAGACGACTAATATTTCGTTCTGCCCTACGCTCTACCTGTACTTCGCTCATGCTTCCCCCCTTACATAAACACGGCATTTCTTTGCATACAATACCGCATTTATTTCTTTGTATTTAATGGAAAAAAATCAGCCTCGCAGGCTACTGTATTAAAGCAATTTCAGCTAGATTAAATTTTTTTAATAAACATAGCATCATGATTTAATAGGCTAGCTGGAGCTTGCGCTTATCTGGGTAACATAGAGAATGCGTCCATTAGACTTGGGTATTGAACAGGTTCTGGTAAAGAGAGGTGTGTAGTGAATGTAACATTGACAGAGGCAGCAGCTAAAAAAGTTCAAGGCTTATTGGCTCAAGAAGATAACAAAGATTT
The DNA here is from genome assembly GCA_030950865.1 of Mariprofundaceae bacterium. Classification (GTDB taxonomy): domain Bacteria; phylum Pseudomonadota; class Zetaproteobacteria; order Mariprofundales; family Mariprofundaceae. Next base: position 1,803 of record JAUZQR010000327.1, read on the forward strand.
AAGCTTGCGCGTATTTGTATCAGGTGGCGGCTGTTCGGGCTTTGAATATGGCTTCACCTTTGATGATGATATCAAAGAAAATGATACAGTTGTTGAGAATCATGGTGTAAAACTATTGGTGGATCAAATGAGCTTGGATATGCTCAATGGTGCTGAAATTGACTATAAAACCTCATTACAAGGTGAATCTTTTGTGATTAAAAACCCCAATGCAGCTTCAACCTGTGGTTGTGGTAAATCATTTACACCTGCTGAAGAGGGCGCTGGTTGTGGACACGCTTCATCTTATTAAGAAGCATTATTTCATATTTAAAGCGGAGCAATGCTCCGCTTTTTTCTTGTGTGCTAAGGAATGCTGATTAACTCATGAATGCACTGGAAATAAACAACCTTTATAAGGTTTATGGCAATGGTAATGTAGCTTTACAGGATGTTTCACTATTGGTTCCTGAAGGCTCGTTTTTTGCACTGTTAGGTCCCAATGGCGCTGGAAAATCAACACTGATTAACATTTTGGCAGATACGGTAAACGCTTCATCAGGAAGTGTTTCTTTGTTGGGTCACGACCTTTTTCATGAGCGTGCATGGTGCAAGCGGCGTATGGGTGTTGTACCCCAAGAGATTGCTTTTGATCCTTTTTTCTCACCACGCGAAGTGCTCAAATTTAGCCGTGGCATGTATGGTCAAAAAGCCGACGATGCTTGGGTGGATGAGCTGCTTGAGCGGCTCGAACTCACGCAACATGCCCATAAAATAACGCGTCAATTATCAGGTGGTATGCGCCGCCGATTATTGGTTGCGCAAGCCTTGGTACATCGTCCCAAGCTGGTCATTCTTGATGAACCCACAGCAGGTGTTGATGTTGAATTACGTAAACGCTTATGGGATTTTATGCGTGAGCTTAATGCCGCAGGCACAACAATCCTTTTGACTACACATTATCTTGAAGAAGCAGAAGAGTTGTGTGATCAAGTGGCTATTATCGATCAGGGAAAGCTCATTACATCACGCCCTATGAAGGAGTTAATAAGAGAGGTTGCCTCATCATCGCTTTGTTTGCGTTATGCTGAACCCTTGCAACTTTCCGATGAAGATAAGAGTATTTTGAGTGCTTTTTCACCACGTGTATATGATAATCAATTGTGTTTAACGCTCAATAAACAAGATAGCCGATCTGATTTTGATACTGTTTATCAAGCTGCGAAACAACGCTTTGGTACGCCAGTCGATGTAAGCATACGCCAAGAGGATCTTGAAGATGTGTTTTTACGATTAACGGGTGATTCATCATGAGTCGTTTTAATATGATTGGTACTTGGACATTATTTCAACGTGAAAGCAGACGCTTTTTACGTGTGAAAATGCAAACCATCGTAGCTCCAGCTCTTACTGCCATCTTATATTTGATTGTTTTTCGTTATGCCATGGGTGATCGCCAAGTCCCAGGTTTGGATGTTGATTATTTTAGTTTTTTGATTCCAGGTTTGATGATGATGGCGATGTTACAAAATGCCTTTGCCAATACATCCAGCTCAATGATTGTTGGAAAAATCATGAATGTGCATGTGTTTTTATTGATGTCGCCCATTTCAGCAGCCGAAGCCGTGTTTGCATTTCTTGCTGCCGCAGTATTGCGGGCTTTGGTGGTAGGCAGTGTTTTATTGTTGGTTTTATTGCCATTTTCTGATTTATCTTTGGCACATATTTGGATGATTTTGTTTTATGGTGTTTGCGGAAGTCTGATTATGGGAAGTTTGGGGTTGATTGGTGGTATGTGGTCTAAAACCTTTGATGATATGGCAATGGTAAATAACTTTATCATCATGCCTTTAACTTTTTTGTCGGGTGTATTTTATTCTGTTTCACAATTGCCGCCATTCTGGCAGGCAATCAATGCTTGGAACCCATTCTTTTATCTCATTGATGGTTTCCGACATGGTTTTATTGCCACAGGTGATAGTGATCCACTGCAAGCCATGGGTGCTGTGGCGATACTGACCATACTGGCTGTATTATCAGCATGGTATTTATGGCGTATTGGCTGGAAATTGAAGGAGTAAGTTGCAAGCATGGCAAAACAATCCAAAAGTAAAAAAGACCGCAAGACATCAGCATGGTTTCAACGTCATTCCAAAGATCCACATGTAAAACGCGCCCAAAAAGAGGGCAAACGTTCACGCGCGGCATTCAAACTCACTGAAATCCTTGATAAACATAGCCTAAACATCAAAAAAGGCTCAGTCGTGGTTGATTTGGGCTGTGCGCCAGGCTCTTGGAGTGAGGAATTGCTTCCTTATGTTGGCTCTAATGGGCTGGTGATAGGTATTGATTTATTACCACTTCAAGCCATTGAAGGCGTAACACTTATCCAAGCAGACTTTGATTCACCTGAAGGGCAAGAAGCTTTGCAAGAGGCGTTGCAAGGTCGTGCGATAGATGTTGTGGTATCCGATATGGCACCAGAGATGAGTGGTGACAAGCTAGTCGATCAAATGCGTATGATTGGACTCAATGAAATGACTTTGCATTTTTCTAATCAACATTTACGGCAGGGTGGGCATATTCTCATGAAAACTTTTATGGGTGAGGGTTATGATGCTTTCCGTCGCGAGCTTGGTTTGAGCTTTCAAAAAATTAAAAACATTAAACCCGCAGCAAGTCGTAAGACTTCGCCCGAATTCTTTTTGTTGGGCTTGGGAAAAAAGTAAAATAAAAGGCTTTTTCTATGGATTTAGAATTGGCTTGTTTATTGCGTACAAAGACATATTCTATGTGCTAGAATAGTGATTGCCCCTAGCATTATATTGGAGAGTATCTTTGTTGCATGCTGTAATTAATGAGCAAAATATGTGTTATACACGCACGGGTAATGCCAATGGCGAAGTTATGCTTTTGGTGCATGGCATTACCACTTACTCATTTATTTGGCGCAAATTGCTTCCATACTTAGAAAAAGATTATGATGTTATTACCATTGATTTACTCGGTTGTGGCTCTTCTGATATGCCCTTGGATGTGTCCTATTCACTTAAAGCACATGAGGAACGTCTGTTTGCCTTTGTAGAACAATTGGGGCTTCAACGCTTTCATTTGCTTGGACATGATTTGGGTGGCGGAATTTCTCAGATCTTTGCCGTCAACCATGCAGACATGTTGATAAGCCTGAATTTAATTAACACAGTTGGTTATGACTTTTGGCCAGTACAACCGATTATTGCCATGCGTACACCAGTGATTCGCCAATTACTTATGGGTGCTTTGGACTTGGGCATGATGAAACTGTTTGTGAAAGCAGGTATGTATCACAAAGAACGTGTGGATGATGAACTGATGGATTTATTTTGGAAGCCATTGAGAGATAGTAAAGGGCGCAAGGCATTTATGCATTTTGCCCGTTGTTTGGACAACCATAATTTGATGGATATTGCCGAGCAATTAAAACAACTGGATGTTCCTACATTGATTATGCGTGGTGATGCAGACCTCTTTTTGGGGGCATCAACTGCCGAGAAGTTACATGCCGATATTCCTGCAAGTCAATTGCTGCGTATTGATACCGCTTCACACTATTTGATGGAAGATGAGCCAGAGTGGGCTGCTGATAATATTTTGACATTTATTCGAGATAAACATGCCTGATTTAAATAATCTAGCAACATTAGAAGAACGAATTCTCATACTTGAGAGTGAAAATGCATTGTTAACGCAACGCACAGAAGACACATTAATGTTGGGGCTTGTTTCTGAGGCTATTGAACAGGTCGAAGATGTCACACAAGGCTTAAATGCAGCACTTGAACGCATTTCGATGTTAAAAGATTTGCCTGTTGTAGCTTATTGCAGTGCCAATGAAAATAAAGCGACTATTCTGCAATCGTACGTGTCATTTTCTCACACAGACATCAATGGTTTTTCATTTTCAATACCTGAAATGGTTGGTGACTCAGTGTATATAAGCTCAGACCACCCACATCTTTCACACCTGCATATTCCAGATATTGACTTTACACCCAAACAAGCGCTGTTTATTCCAACTACATCTAGCAATAAACCAACGCATGTGTTTCTTTTTTTATCCAGTGAACAAGGCCATCGATTAGAGCAAGTAAGCCTCGTCCTTGAACGTATTGTACATATCATAGCAATGGTTATAGAAAATCGAAACTTATTAAAATCTTATAAAGAGTTAAATGAAGAATTGGACTACCGTGTTGAGTTACGCTCGAGGGCACTGCAAGAAAGTGAGGATAAATATCATATACTGATTGAAAGCTCTGATACCGCTATTATGCTATTGTCGGATGATAAATTTGTGGACTGTAACCCTGCAACATTGCGTATGTTTGGCTGTGATTCAAAAGAAGAATTTTTAAGCTTAAGCCCTGTTGCTGTTTCCCCAGAATTTCAAAGTAACGGTATTGATTCCGCCACATTGGCTCGTCAATATATCGACTCGGCTATGGAAACAGGCACATCGCGTTTTGATTGGATTCATAAGCGCATGAATGGCGAGACTTTTTTTGCTGAGGTGCATGCAACACGTGTATTGATTCACGGAAAAATGATGGTGCA
>JAUZQR010000328.1 GCA_030950865.1 Mariprofundaceae bacterium
AATCGTACCAGAGAAAGCGTGACCCATATGCAAGCTGCCTGTGACATTGGGTGGCGGCAGGGTGATGCTGTATTGCCCTTGTCCGTTAGGGTTAGGCTTAAAAGCATCAGAGTTTAACCACTGGTCTGTGGTTTTTGGTTCCATGGCTTGAGGATTGTATGCGGTTGTTTCTGATTTAGTCATTATTACTCATCATCACTTGTTTTATTGTTTTTGTCGGACTCATACTGCATATCGGCTAAATGTGTATGCAGCGATTCCTTAATTAATTTTGGCAACATCTGCTGCAAATGGCTTGAAACATCCTCTGTCACCAGCATCAAAAGTTGCTCAATATCTTGTTTATGTAAATGTGTTACATGGCTGGGAGCTATATCATCCGCGATGTCATCATCTACTACCTGTTCAATCTGCTGTTCCACATCTTGCATCGTATGAGCTGGCTTAGGCTCTTCTAATGCAGGGCTTTCACTCTTCTGCACATCATTTTCACTCAAAGCTTCTGAATTAAAAGCCAACGGCAAACTGACCTGTGGATTTTCCACCATCATGTCTTCGGTCAACACAACCCTAGACATACCATCCTCTTGCCAAGTCGCAGCCTCATCGTTCACCGCTTCAACAGTAAAAGACTCATCCTCCAGTTCATCGCTAGCAAGAAACGCTTCTGCACTAGCTTCTACAAACTCTATATCTGATTCTAAATCCACTTTTGAAACATCATGATTAGGCGTAGGCTCTACAGATTTTGCAGGCATATCATCATTATGACTGTCACCCTCACGCAGCAAAGCATCCAAACTGGCAAGGATTTCATCTATATCACGGTTATCGCTCATCGCGCCATCATAAGGGATGTGCTGATTAACTCAATCAATGAGCCTTATAAGCTCATGATTAGCAATTTCTACGCAAACCATGTTTATTTTCCAGTGATGTATTTTGGCTCCAAACCAAGCTGCAGATAGGTGCGCCAACGCCCTCTGGCGATGTCTTTTAAATGCTCATCCCAACCATCCACAAAATCCACAATATGTGAAAATCCTGACACATCCGTTGGCACTTCCAGCCCACCATTGATTAAAACTGCTGCCTGATTATCCCTGCAAATCGAGGTTGCCAACAAAATAGGCTGCTGGGCATTCTTTTCCACATCATCACCTGCAACTGCATGTGCCAAAAAAGATTCTGCCTGAATCGTCCAAAGCCGTTCATCCAACTGCGCAGCAAAGCCATCATCAGGACATAATATCAATACAGCAGGTGTTAAACGATTACGACGTAACAATAACGATGCAATACCTTCTACACGATCAGGGGTCTTTAATAGTTCAAAGTGAACTTGCGTGTCATCGCTCACGATTGATTTCCTCTTTCCAAAATCGCATCACCAAATATAAAGCAATCAATGGTAATATTGCTGCCAAGGGTTGCGCTGTTGCGGGCTGCATATGATAACCCAAACCCAATACGCCCGCCTCAATCACCACAATCATGCCTGCAATTCGCCACCACCAGTCTGTTTTTTGCCAAGCCTCAACAGACCATGATAACGACCAACAATGGCAAAACCACATCGTCGCCATACCAATAAGCAGACCCGCAACAACATCCAATGGGAAATGAACGCCGCCATAAATGCGCCCATAAGCCGCCAATAAAAACAACCCCGCCATCACATATGCACGCCAATCGCTGCATTTCCAAATAAGAAATGCCAACAATACCATGACCCCATCCGACGTTGCATGTCCAGATGGAAATGAATGTGAATGCAGTGCCGCACCCAACACATGCACATGCTCAAGCACTGCGGGAGGTCTTGGCATATCAAAGGCACGTTTTAAGAGCTGCGCAATCACACCTGACAATAAAAATGCCACCGTTGCCGCCATGCCCAATCGAAAACGATAAAGCATCAGCACCGCACAGCACAAAGCGATGACAAGACCATCACCCAAACCTGATACAACACCTATCACAGCATCAAGAAATGGCGCATGTGCATCATTAATGCTCCTAAAAGCATCTATATTCAAATTATTCATAAGGTGGGTAAGCTGCGTTTTTACAAAATATAATCAACCAGCCATAAGCAACTGCGATAGAGACCTATTCTCTGTTATAGATGCACCTTTATGCAATGCTATCAAAAGGATTAAGCGCAGTAACACGCGCCCTTTTGATAGTAATGGATAAAGGATATTTGCAGATATATAGGGCGATTTTCTTTGTTTCGTTTCTTTTTCGTAAAAGAAATGATGTTTTCTTCATTTATGATTTGGCAGAAATCGGGAACCGTATGTTCTTTCTCGAATTTTCACTCTCGTCACTCTTAGCTTGCTCAAAAACATGGTCTTAAAACCAACCATTTTCTTTAAACGACAACACGTCTGTTCCTGCTACCAAGAAATGATCCAATAATTTAATATCTAGCGGCAGACTCGCCTCTTCCATACGCTTGGTCAGAGCAATATCTTCATCACTGGCTCGCGCTGTACCGCCTGGATGATTGTGAAAAAGAATCATGCCCTTCGCATCGAGTTCCAGAGCACGCTTCATCAAGTTCCGAGGATAAACCACTGCCCTGTCCACCGTGCCTTCAAACATCACTTGTGTAGCAATGTGCCGATGTTGTTGATCGGTAAAGATTGCACCAAAACACTCCATGCCGCGCCCTTGCACAAGCATCCTTAAATGCGCTTTCACTTTATCGGGGCGGTCAAAAATAGATTTCCCTAGCAAATCCGATGCCAAATAACGCACTTCTACTTGACGTATTAAAGTGAGGAAAACAGCGCCTTTCTCACCCATGCCTTTGATTTGTTTCAATTCGGATACAGGCGCATCAAACACACCTGCAAGTGTGCCAAAAGCCTGCAAAATGGCTTTGGCAATGGGTTTTACATCCACACGTGGAATAGCGTAGGTCAGCAACAACTCTAATATTTCATAATCATGGAAGCCATCAAAACCAGACTCAGAAAATCGTAGCCTTAAACGTTCGCGATGCCCTTGCACACTCTCATCCACCATGTTTACTCCCATAGCCACAGCGTGACACAAAACAATCATTTAGACTACACTAAGAAAATACTAACGGACATATGGGCGAGTGTAAGCATTGATAAATAAACAGAGACTTCTTATCAGTTAGAATTTATCGTTGCTTCTGTAAGTTACGGAGGATGCTGAATGCGGATACTAAGACGACAGTTACT
>JAUZQR010000329.1 GCA_030950865.1 Mariprofundaceae bacterium
GCGGCAAACGCTGTTGATGAATGCGGCTACGCATGGTGTTGGAGCGCGGCTCAACAATCACCCATAAATTGCCATTACTGCGCATGGCATGTTTGGCTGCTGAAACCATGCCTTTAATGGCGGTAGGGTGATGGGCAAAATCATCAAAGATGCGAATACCGCACGCTTCACCGACCAAGGACATGCGCCGACGAATGCCTGCAAAACGCTCAAAGGATTTTTGAATCATTGCTGCCGAAACACCGAGTTTTGTCGTCGCCGCTGCAACCGCACAGGCATTGGAAACATTATGCACACCAATCATATTCCAAGCACATTCGATGACCTTCTCAGCCTTGTGATATAAGCAAAATTTCGAGCCATCTTTTGCAAGGCATTGCCACTGCCACTCGGCATCACCGTCGGTGTAAGAGCCCGCATATTCAGAGAAATAAGTTATCGGTGTCCAACAACCTTTTTCCAGCACATCGGGCAGGTGTTTATCATCTGCGTTAACAATAATATGCCCATTATTCGGCACGGTTCGCAAAAGATGCGAAAATTGTAATTTAATCGCATCCAAGTCAGGGAAAATATCAGCATGATCATACTCTAAATTGTTTAAAATGAGTGTTTTTGCATGGTAATGAAGAAATTTTGAACGTTTATCAAAAAATGCCGTATCATATTCATCACCTTCAAGCACAAACGTTTCGCCTTCGCCCAAACGCGCACCACCTTCGAAATTCTCAGGTATACCACCAATCAAAAAGCCTGGCGATTGACCTGCAACATCCAATACATGTGCCAAAATAGATGATGTTGTGGTCTTGCCGTGCGTACCCGCCACCACCACGGCATGACGGTTGGGCAAAATATGATTGCCAACAAATTCAGGCCCCGAGCAATAAGCCAAGCCATCTGCAAGAATCGCCTCAACTTCGACATTGCCACGGCTCATAGCATTGCCAATCACGCATAAATCAGGTTTTGATCTAAGATTTTCAACATCAAATGCGGCTATTTCAATGCCCAAATCCGCCAAATAGTCAGACATCGGCGGATAAACACCCGCATCAGAGCCTGACACATGCCAGCCCTTTTCTTTGGCAAGCCCTGCAATCGCTGCCATGGCTGTTCCACAAATACCAAGAATATGAAGGTGTTTCAAATTTGAATCCATGCGTGCATTCAAGCATTCTTTGATGCATAGGGAAACTCTGACATGAATTTTTCTTTGTATGCGTCAATCTTTGTGGTGTGATTCGCCCATGACAACCCATACGCTTCCCCATATCACGGCTGAAACCGCCGCCAATCCTACTGCTAGTATTATCTGGCTACATGGTCTGGGGGCAGATGGTCATGATTTTGAACCTATTATCCCTGAGTTAGGGCTACCTAATGATTTAGCGATTCGTTTTATTTTTCCACATGCACCTGCCATGCCCGTGTCCATCAATGGCGGTTATATCATGCCTGCATGGTATGATGTTAAACAACACGACCTAGGTATTGAGCATGATAAAGATGGTGTACATGCATCTGCAGTTAGCATTCAAATGCTTATTGACCAAGAAATTATGCGCGGCATTCCTGCCAACCGTATTATCCTTGCTGGTTTTTCACAGGGTGCAGCCATGGCATTATATACTGGCTTGCGTCAAAGCGAGCCTTTGGCTGGCATCATGGCTTTATCAGGTTATGTTTTGCTGCCCAATGAATCAGCATCCATCAGTGCTAAGAGTTTAAAAACACCCATCTTTATGGCGCATGGCGTGCATGACCCTGTGGTTCTTTTTGAATGGGGGGAAGCTTCATACAGAAAGCTACAAGCGCAAGGCTGTCCTGTAGCTTGGCATACTTATCCTATGGAACACTCACTTTGTGCGACGGAAATCAATGATATTGGCGCGTGGGTTACAAGCATACTTAAACCCTAACATTTAAAGTTTTGTGCTAAGTTATCCAGCCAAAACTGGCATAGATTTTGCTGGAAGACACACTACTGAGTAGTGGCTAAGGTGGTTATCAATGGATGAGTTTTCAGGTAGGCAAGAGCGTCGGCAACATGAACGCAAAGAAGCATCTTTTCAAATTGAAATCCAACATATAAACGATGGCAGATTTGAACAAGTTGAACTCATTGATATTTCCGATGGTGGCATGCGCTTTAAAGTTTCCGATATTGCTGAATATTGTTTGAAACAAGAGCTGCGCGTCAGCGTGCCACAATTTGTGGCATCAGGTGAAGTCACCATGCAACATATGCGTGCCACCGTATTATGGCTTTATAAAGCTGATGCCGCCAATACATGTGCATCCGTTGGCGTAAGCTTACGCCAACTTTAGACTCACAGCACCTACACCCCTGAATATTGCGCATGCACCTCACGCGCATGCATATTTGGCAGCTTGTTTAATGCTGCAATCAAAGCTTTGGCTGATGCCACAACAATATCCGTATCCGAGCCTTGTCCATTCACAACCAAGTCTTCATTTTGCAAGCGCACCGTTACCTCACCCTGCGCATCCGTACCTGCCGTGATGGCATTCACGGAATAAAGCAACAAACGACCATTGGGTTCCACCAATGATTTAATGGCTTTAAATGCCGCATCAACAGGTCCATCACCTTCCGCAGTCGCCTTGTGAATCTCACCTTCAATATCCAATTCCACAGCCGCAACTGGCGAATCACTGGTGCCAGAAGCCGCATGCAAACTTACCAATTTCACACGTTCCATATTCACTTCCGAATCACCCGCCAAAATGGTCATCAAATCTTCATCAAAGATGTCTTTTTTCTTATCCGCCAAATTTTTAAAACGCTCAAATACAGCATTCAAATCATCACCATCCAATGCCACTCCCAAATCGACATAACGTGCTTTCAAGGCTGCACGACCTGAATGTTTGCCCAAAACCATGCGATTGGTATTCCAACCAACAGATTCTGGGGTAATGATTTCGTAGGTTTGTTTATGCTTTAACACACCATCTTGATGAATGCCCGACTCATGGGCAAAAGCATTGGCTCCAACAATTGATTTGTTGGCTTGCACAGGCATCCCTGTAATCTGACTCACCATTTTCGAGGTTGGCACAATCTTCGTGGTATCAATACCCGTTTCAATATCATAATAATCACTACGAGTTTTCAATGTCATCACCACTTCTTCCAAAGCAGCATTGCCAGCACGCTCACCCAAACCATTAATGGTACATTCCACCTGCCGTGCTCCGCCCTCAACCGCTGCCAATGAGTTCGCCACTGCCAAACCCAAATCATTATGACAATGTACCGAGAAAATCGCTTGGTCGGAGTTTGGCACACGTTCAATCAATGTTTTGATGCGGTTGCCAAATTCAAACGGTGTCATATAACCCACCGTATCAGGGATATTAATAATTCGTGCGCCAGCTTTAATCGTCGCTTCGACAATACGGCACAAAAAATCAATCTCAGAGCGACCAGCATCTTCGGCAGAGAATTCCACTTCGGGTGCCAATGAACGTGCTTGGGTTACTGCTTCAATGGCGCGCTGCACCACCTGATCGGGGTTCATGCGTAATTTGGCTTCCATATGGATGGGGCTGGTGGCAATAAAGGTATGAATTCGGGCACGGTCTCCCGCAGGCTTTACAGCTTCGCCTGCCCGCTCAATATCTTTGGGATGCGCACGCGCCAAACCAGCAATGCATGGACCTTGTACTTCCGAAGCAATACGATGCACCGCCTCAAAATCACCTGGTGATGCAATAGGAAAGCCTGCCTCAATAATATCCACACCCAGTGCCGCCAAACCATGAGCTACGCGTAATTTTTCTTCGATATTCATGGAGCAGCCTGGTGACTGCTCACCATCACGCAATGTGGTATCAAAAATATATAAACGGTCAGACATATTGTTCTCCTAACATAAAAAAAGCCACGGGGATTAACCGTGGCTCGTAACTATCATGACTAAATGAAATAAAAAGTATTCAGTCCGTACACGAGCCAGCACTGCGCAATAATAGCGCATGATTCCAAAAGAGTAGGTGTAAAGTGAAATGACTCATGCGGCGAAGTATGCGCGGCTAAAGCGGTAAAGGTCAATCATTACCTGATTCTTGTTTACGCTTGCGTGCTGCACGCCGTGCCAAACGGTAATGTCTGGCTTTTTGATGCTGCCAAATGCTCAACATCGGGCCGTGTAATACATATGCCATAAAAACAGCAAATAAAATACGGTACGGATCGGTCATTACAAGAACAATAGCAATCATCATAATGACAATCATGGCAAATGATCGTTTTTGATGTAAATCAATATCTTTGCCCGATATAAAACGCACACCACTGACCATCAACCATGCCAAAAATGCTGCAATGACGCCCCAAAGCCAGCTAACGGGTTCCAAAGCACTCTCTTCATGAAATAATACTGCTGCTGCAATCAGTAACGCCGTTGCAGGTGTTGGCAAACCTTGAAAATACTTCTTATCTTGAATGGCAATTTGGGTATTAAAACGAGCCAAACGCAATGCCGAGCATGCCGCAATTAAAAATGCTGCCAACCAACCCAGTTTTCCCAGTGGTGTGAGTGCCCACAAATAAATCAACACTGCAGGTGCAATACCAAAGGAAGTCATGTCACACAATGAATCCAATTCTGCACCAAATGCAGTTTCAGCATTCAATAAACGGGCCACTCGCCCATCCAACATATCAAAAACCGCAGCGGCAATAATTGCCCAAGCTGCCAGTTCATATTTACCCTGAATCGCCGCAATTAAGGCATAAAATCCTGCAAACAAACCCATAATAGTGAACAAACTTGGAAGAATATAGATGCCGCGACGCATGTTGAGTGTTTTGCTTACGCTTTTCATGATTCGACTTTACGCGCCAAAATGGTCGCTGTTGTAATCCAGCCTAGAGCCGTTGCAATCAGCAAAGATGCCAATGTTCCAATAATAAAAGACCAACCCTGTGGGGCAAGCAGGGCACTTCCACGCGCACCTCTAGGTAAAGCCTGATATTTATTTGTTGTTGTTTCCATCTGTGTTGTCATGAGACGCAATCTACATATTTAAGGTAAAAGCCCAAAGTTTTTCGCAAATTCACGTATAAAAGATTATCAGTCACGATGGTTTTTAAGCGTTGGCGGAATCACATCACCTGATGCCTGCATCGCCAAGGCTTCAGGATGTTTGCTGTAATGCTGGCGTGAAATTGCCGCAAGTTTTGCTTTTACTTTATCATCAACAAGTGCTGGTGAATGGGCTGGCAGAGCTGCAATAAGAGCAGATAACAACTTATCTTGAGGCGCTGGCATGTTTTCAACCCATGACATCAACAAATTACGATTCACATAGGCAGGAAGCGACCCTAAAATACCAATATCATTCTGATTATGCACCATCAAGCCTGTTGTTGTACCACGATCCAAGGTCAAAACCTGCAAAAAATACAACGAATGATAAGCCAACTGTGTTGCTTTATCGGCTTCACTGATGGCATGATTTGTTTGCAACGCCGCAGCTAGAATATCCAAATAGGTGTCAATCGCTGCCTCACCTACCGATTGTGCCAATGCTCTATCCTTATCGGCATCACCAGTATGGTATTGCTCCAAATAAAAGTGCGAAACACCGCGATGCCGCGCTAATACGGGAATATAAAAATAACGCTCCCCCTGTGCCACGCCTTCGTCATACTGCGCTGGGGCAGCCTGTTTCATCGCATCAAAAAACTGTTGCGTGGCAGCGGGGTTTTCAATCGACGGATTCAAATCCGCCATCATGCGCCAATAGCCTTCACCATTCTTCATCTCCGTCCAACTAATATGGATATGCACAGAAGGCGCATGCGGGTGACATGGGTGGATAATGGTTGAAATTGCAGTTGCCGAACCAAGTTTTTTGTCTGGATTCTCATCATAATGCACCTGTGAGACATTCACCGAACCACGTCCAAACAAATCATCATCGGCTGTGGCAAAACGTACACCGCCACCATGTTTGCCCTCATCACGAAACCATTCAACCGCCTCAAAGGATTGTACGCTATTCAACTCGCGCGCTAATTTTTCCAAGCCTTGAACAAAGCGTGCTTGCAAACGCGTGACCAGTTCATTGGCTTGTTTGGCTTTATTTGATTGTGCGGGAATACGTTGCATGCAATTATCTCTCGTCATTAAAGATTCATTTGATTCATATTGAAATGGGCAACTATGAAGAGGAAACCAGCAAGCTTCAACCATGCTTTGTTTTCGTATAGTTTTGAATATCAAGCTTATGGACGTTAGGGTGCTCCACCTTTTCTTTTGGAGACATTATGACCCACATCCGTATTGCAACCCGCCGTTCGCCACTCGCTCTTTGGCAAGCTGAATATGTTTCATCTGAATTGCAGAGGCTAGACCCAACAGTGACCACTGAACTGGTAAAGATTGTAACCAAGGGCGATAAGATTTTGGATGTTCCATTGGCACAAGTCGGTGGCAAAGGGCTGTTCACCAAAGAAATTGACGAAGCCTTGCTTGATGGGCGTGCCGATATTGCCGTTCACTCCATGAAAGATGTACCAACCGAATTACCCGCAGGTACAGCCATTCGTGCTCATCCCAAACGTGAAGACCCACGCGATGCCATTGCCACTATCACAGGTGGTGATATGGACACATTGCCTGAAGGCGCGCGCATTGGCACATCCAGTTTGCGCCGTATTGCACAATTAAAATCCAAATACCCAAGCTTTGAATTTGTATCGATTCGCGGCAATATTCAAACACGTTTATCCAAGCTTGGTGAAGAAGTGGATGCTGTGATTCTTGCAGCCGCAGGTGTTTGCCGCATGGGCATGGGCGATAAAATGCACCAGTTTATGGATACAGACTTGATGCTTCCTGCCGTAGCACAAGGCACACTGGGCATTCAAACGCGTGATAATGATGACGTGATTAATGCACTTGTGGATCAAATGAATGACCCTGAAACCGTACTGCGCACCAAAGCAGAACGTGCATTTTTAGCGCGTTTGGAAGGCGGCTGCCAAGTCCCTATCGCTGCATTTGCCACCCTTGATGGCGAGCAATTGCTTTTGAAAGGTCTTGTTGGTGATGTGAATGGTGAAATCGTGATTGCCCGTGAAATTGAAGGGCTTGCCATAGATGGCAAAGCTATGGGCATTGCCTTGGCAGATGAAATCCTTGATGCAGGTGCGCGCCCTATTTTAGAAGCTTTATACGCAGAACAATAAAGAAATTTTATAATCATTTTCATCATTCAGTAATCATCACGTTGTAGAGTTGTGACTTGGATTACATATTTGTAGAAAATTGCCGATAGATTTCTCTACACCACTCGTTGAAAAGTGAACCTCGTAAAACATCAGGCAGGGCTTCAAGCACCCTGCCTTTGT
>JAUZQR010000033.1 GCA_030950865.1 Mariprofundaceae bacterium
GCTCTTCCGATCTGTCCATACACATCATCAAAGCGTTCGATATCATCTTCACCCAAATAGTCACCCACTTGCACTTCAATCATTTGCAACGGGATTTTACCACGATTTTCAAGGCGATGTTTTTCACCAATCGGAATATAGGTACTTTCATTTTTGGAGACTGTAAACACTTCTTCACCGCATGTGACTGTCGCTGTGCCAGATACCACAATCCAGTGCTCGGAGCGATGTTGATGGGCTTGCAGACTTAAACGTGCACCTGACTCAACTTCAATGCGTTTCAGCTTATAATCCGTCGCTTTCTCTTCTAAAACCGTATATTTTCCCCAAGGGCGTTGCACTGTCATATGTTCAATATGCTCACGACTTCCACGCTCTTTGATTTTACCAACCAAATCGCGCACATATTGGCTTTCACCACGCTTGAGCAATAAAATCGCATCAGGTGTTTCCACAGCAATCACATCTTCCAAACCTGCTGCTGCAATCAAACGTGTTTGACTGCGCAATAGGCTGTTGCTGCAACCGACTTGTATCACATCACCTTCAAGCGCATTACCAGCTACATCTTTTTGAGAAATATCATACACAGCATCCCAACTACCCACATCCGACCAAGCAATATCACATGGCACAAGTGCAACACATTCAGACTTCTCCATCACACCGTAATCAATCGACACATCAGGCATAGCATCGAACTGATGACGCACCACTTCTTGCCAAGGCTCACCTTGCCCATTATCACCAACGTTCCAAGCTTTTTGCATGGATGCCAGCACCTTTGACACTTCAGGTAAATGTTTCTGAACTTCTGCAAGCAATACCGATGCACGCCATACAAACATGCCTGAGTTCCAATAATAGTCACCCGAATCAAGGTAGGACTGTGCTGTTTTGGCATCAGGTTTTTCAACAAAACGTTTGACTGCATGCACACCAGCGGATAACTGTTTACTATCAGCTTGAATATAACCAAAGCCTGTTTCAGCATGTTCTGGTTTGATACCAAAGGTCACCAATGAACCTTGCTTGGCTGCATTCACAGCAATCATCAAAGCATCATGAAATGCTGGCACATCACGAATCAAATGATCCGCAGGCAAAACCAACATCAAAGGATCTTCTTTACTTGTCTCCATCAATAATGCTGCTGCCAAAGCAATCGCAGGTGCAGTATTGCGGCCACATGGCTCCAGCACTGTATGCAAATCTTGTAAAATCGCATATGCCTCACCACTAGCATGTGCTTCATTGCTAATCACCCACACATCATCTTTTTCAATCAACGGAGACAAGCGTGAAATCGTTGCCTCAAGCAAACTTTCATCACCATCCAAATTAAGAAACTGTTTGGGAAGTTGCTGACGCGATAAAGGCCATAAACGTGTGCCTGAACCACCTGCCAAAATAACCGCTTTTAGTATATCAGACATGTTGAATCACACTCTTTTTAAGCAAATATGCAATCACTTGATCGACACACACACTTAAATCATCGCTACCCGTATCCACACGTATTTCTGGGTTTTCAGGTGCTTCATAAGGCGATGAAATACCTGTAAATTCAGCAATTTCACCTGCACGGGCTTTTTTATACAAACCTTTCACATCGCGTGATTCACACACTTCCAAAGCTGTATCACAATGCACTTCAATAAAATTTTCACCGACTATAGAGCGCACCTTTTCACGGTCTGCACGAAATGGAGAAATAAATGCAGTTAACGTCAAAACACCTGCTTGTACAAACAAACCAGCCACTTCACCAACACGGCGAATATTCTCAACCCTATCATCATCAGAAAAACTTAAATCAGCACACAAGCCATGGCGTACATTATCGCCGTCAATCACAAAGGTTCTTGCCTTCATTGCATATAAACGATCTTCCACAGCATTTGCCAAGGTGGATTTGCCTGCACCTGAAAGCCCTGTAAACCACAATACCGCACCGCGATGCCCATTCAGGTTCTCGCGCATTGCAGTGGTTACTTGAGACTGATGCCATACCACATTGGAACTTTTTTGTTGATTGTCAGACATATCAGCCCCTTTTCCAAGTTGTGCCACTTGCACCATCTTCAAGCACGATTCCCTGCGCCGCTAACTCATCACGAATAACATCTGAGCGCGCAAAATCTCGTGCTTTTTTGGCTTCTGTGCGTTCCACAATCAAGGCTTCAATCGCAGCACTATCATCGCTATCACCCTGAAACCAAGTTTCAGCATCTTGCTGAACAATACCCAGTAAAGCAGACATCGCAGAAAAATGCTGAATATCTAAAGAAATATCAACATTATTATCCAAGCCTTTATTGATACGACGTGAGCATTCAAATAATTCTGCTAGACCTTCTGGGGTATTAAAATCATCATTTAATGCAGCAGCAAAAGCTTCAGTAACATTGCTTTCTTCCACCGTCTTACCCGCCAAACGCCGTTTGGTTTCATACAACCTATCAAGCCCTACTTTAGCCACATCCAGCGCCTGATCAGAAAAATCCAGCGGCGAACGATAATGCGTACCCAATACAAACATGCGCAATACTTCTGGCTGGTATTTTTTAAGAACTTCACGAATCGTAAAGAAGTTACCCAATGATTTGGACATCTTCTCAGCATTGATATTTACAAAACCATTGTGCAACCAAAAACGCGCAAAATCACCGCCATTGGCAGCGCAAGCTTGGGCAATTTCATTTTCATGATGTGGAAACTTCAAATCCATACCACCACCATGAATATCAAACGTATTACCCAAATGCTCACAACTCATCGCAGAGCATTCGATATGCCAACCAGGACGACCTGCGCCCCACGGTGAATCCCAAGAGGGTTCACCTTCTTTTGCACGCTTCCATAGTACAAAATCAAGTGGATCACGCTTGGAATCATCCACATCCACACGACTACCCGACTCTAAATCATCAATATTTTTACCTGACAACTTGCCATAACCATCAAATGAGCGAACCGAATACAATACATCACCAGATTCAGACACATAAGCACAGTCCCGCGCAATCAATGCTTCAATCATAGCAATCATGGAGCCCATATGTGTAGTAGCACGCGGTTCAAGGCTTGGACGCAAACAACCAAGAGCATCCATATCTTGATGAAACTCGGTAATCATATCATCGGTTAGCGTATCAATATCAATATTTCTCTCAGCAGCGCGGGCAATAATTTTATCATCAATATCGGTAAAATTACGTACATAGTTCACATCATAACCAAGCTTTTTCAACCAGCGATACACCACATCAAATACAATCATGACGCGCGCATGACCCACATGGCAATAGTCATAAACCGTTACACCGCAGACATACATGCCCACCTTTCCTTCGTGTAGTGGTGCAAAAGGCTGCTTCTTCCCTACCAAGGAGTTATGTAGCTGCAAACTCATGAGTCTAACAAATCCTGTAAACGTTCAGTTACACCCTCTTTGCCTAGAAAATCAACAATAGCAGACATTTCAGGACCATGTACCGCACCACTTAATGCCACACGTAATGGCATAAACAGATTCTTGCCTTTGCAACCCGTCTGCTCTTTCACAGCATTCATCCAAGGCTTCCAGTCAGCCTCGCTTGCATCATTCCAAAGCTGCAATGCTGTGGCATAAAAACCATCCGCAGCGACATTTACAACAGCTTGTGCATCTTCATTCAATGCTGCTTGAACATCCAACAAACGTATAAAGTGAGCTGCATCTTGAGCACGCTCCAAGTTGCCTCGCACCAAGTTTACAAACTCAATATTCGCCGCAGGCATATGCGCTTGCACCAAAGGCAATAAAGCATTGCCATCCAAGTGATGCAACAAACGTGTATGCCAGCGCCACATTTCATCATTCGACCATTTGACCGATGAGCGTGAAATATGTTCAGCATCAAATGCCTGTAATAAATCTTCAATCTGTAATGCATCATCAGCGATATTGGGATGACCAAGACGTGTCATCGCCTGTAGCAAAGCCTGTGGAATCAAACCATCTTCACGCAATTCTGCCACCGAATGACTGCCTGTACGCTTGGATAACTTTGCACCATCTTCACCAAGCAATAAACCATGATGAACATAGGTCGGCACACTTAAATCTAGTGCTTCCAACAACCACACTTGATACGCCGAATTGGTTAAATGATCATCACCACGCAAGGCATGGGTAATACCATCAACTGCATCATCAATGG
Source organism: Mariprofundaceae bacterium (assembly GCA_030950865.1). Classification (GTDB taxonomy): domain Bacteria; phylum Pseudomonadota; class Zetaproteobacteria; order Mariprofundales; family Mariprofundaceae. Next base: position 4,206 of record JAUZQR010000033.1, read on the forward strand.
CATTGGGAAGCAAGAATGTAAATGTCCCATCCGAGCGCACCACCACAGGATCATCCAAATCACGGCGTGCAAAAATCACATCACCACGCAAGGCATCTGGCACACGCACCTCACCATCTGTATCATGAATCGCTAAACGCCATACAAAACTTTCAGACGCTGCACGTTGCAATGATTCTTCATTGGCTAGTTTACGACATTTACCCGAATAACGTGGTGGTAAACCGCGTGACGTCGCCAGTTTGCGATCCAAGCCCAACTGGGTTTCAGTACAAAAACAACGGTATGCCAAGCCCTTTTCAGCCAAGGCATCAAGGGCTTCTTGATGTTGCCCTGCATGCTTGGATTGAAACAGTGCATCACCATCCCAATCTAGACCCAACCACAACAAATCTTGTTTTAAGGCTTCAACAAACTCTGCCTCTGAACGAGAAGCATCGGTATCTTCAAAACGCAGTAAAAACCGACCGCCCAATTTGCGTGCATACAACCAGTTTAACAAAGCAGTACGAACATTGCCCAAATGCATCAAACCAGTCGGGCTGGGGGCAAAACGTGTTACAACTTCACTCATGTTTCTGTGCTCCTTTGCCTGTTTTTTTATCAGGCATAATCATCATAAACTCATCAGGATAAAGGTAACCCAAATTCTGATGCACCAAATCTTCCAAGGCTTTGGGATCATTGCGTAAACGCAAAATATCCTGTGCCAATGTTTCACGCTGCTGCTTTAACTGCTCCAACTCCAGTTGTAAAACCTGTACTTGCTGCTGCTCGGCACGATAAACAACATAACCATGATCAGAAAACACCAAATCATAAAGCATCCATGCTAAAACAAGCAGAGCCAGCCCCCGTAGGAGCCAGCTCTTTATCACGTGTTTCCAACTCATGTTTTTAGTGGCTATGCCCTAGAAAAAGCTGCCAAACCAGCATATTTTGCACGCGAGCCCAACTCTTCTTCAATGCGAAGTAATTGGTTGTATTTCGCCATACGGTCCGAGCGAGAAGCAGAGCCGCTCTTAATCTGCCCGCATGAAAGTGCGACCGCCAAATCTGCAATCGTAGCATCTTCTGTTTCACCAGAGCGATGCGACATCATACAACGGTAACCCGCATCATGTGCCATGGTTACAGCCGCAATAGTCTCACTCAATGTTCCAATCTGATTTACTTTTACAAGCAAAGCGTTGGCAATATTCTTTTCAATACCTTCTTTCAAAATCTCAGGATTGGTTACAAATAAATCATCACCCACCAACTGAACCGTCTTACCCAAACGTTCGGTTAATAATTTCCAACCATCCCAATCATTTTCATCCAAACCATCTTCAACCGACACCAATGGATACTGTTTGCAGAATGATTCAATCAAATCAACCATGCCTTCTGCATCAAGTTTGCGCCCACCTTCACCATCCAACACATAAGAGCCATCTTTATAAAATTCTGATGCCGCCATATCACTTGCCAAAACAATATCCGAGCCTGCTTTCAAGCCAACCTGCTCAATGGCTTCAAGAATAACGGTGATACCTTCTTCATTGGAGCCTAAATTCGGGGCAAAACCACCTTCATCACCCACCGCTGTAATATGACCACCCTTCTTCAACACAGACTTCAATGAATGAAAAACTTCTGCACCCATATCCATCGCTTCGGCAAAGCTTGATGCGCCTGCTGGTGCAATCATGTATTCCTGAAAATCAATGCTGTTATCGGCATGCGAGCCACCATTAATCACATTCATGCATGGTACAGGCATCAACACAGCATCTTCACCACCAATATGCTGGAATAAGGATACCTCATCTTCTACAGCTTGGGCTTTTGCCACTGCCATCGACACGCCCAAAATAGCATTTGCTCCCAAACGCGATTTGTTTGGCGTACCATCCAAGGCAATCAAAGCATGATCCAAACCACGTTGATCAGAAGCATCTCTACCCATCGCAGCCTTTGCGAGTTCATCATTCACATTTTTTACAGCCTTGTGAACACCTTTACCGCCCAAACGCGCCGTGCCATCACGCAATTCAACAGCTTCACGTTGACCTGTGGAAGCACCACTTGGCACTGCTGCGCGACCAAACGCGCCTGATTCCAAACGCACATCCACTTCTACAGTTGGATTGCCACGCGAATCAAAAATTTCCCTACCATGTACATTTACAATTTCACTCACTTTATACTCCTAATCAGCCCCATTGCTGACATTTCTTCATTATTTATTCATTTATTTTCACCACAGAGGTCACAGAGTAAAAAATCTTCTGTGTTCTCTGTGGTTAATTCTTTTGTTTCACCAAATCATCAATGCCTTTCAAGGTCATCAACAGACCTTCCAAATCCGCTAAGGCTACTGAATTCGGACCATCTGATTTTGCATGATCAGGATCAGGATGCACTTCCATAAACACCGCAGCCACACCAATGGCAACAGCTGCACGTGACAAGCCAGGGACATACTCACGATTTCCGCCTGTTGCACCGCCCAAACCACCAGGCTGTTGCACCGAATGTGTCACATCATAGACCACTGGCGCACCTGTCTCAGCCATGACCATCAATGAACGAAAATCCGAAACTAAATTATTATAACCAAAGCTTGTACCACGATCACACAACATAATATCAGCATTGCCTGTTGATTTGGCTTTTTCCAATACATGCGGCATATCCCATGGTGCCAAGAACTGACCTTTTTTCACATTCACAGGTTTGCCTGCTTTGGCAACTTCTGTAATGAAATCTGTCTGCCGACATAAAAAAGCAGGTGTTTGCAAAATATCAGCCACTTCTGCAACTGGTACAGCTTGTTCTGGTGTATGTACATCGGTGATAATCGGCACACCAACTTCATCTTTCACACGCTGTAAAATTCTTAAACCTTCTTCCAAACCAGGTCCACGGAAACCATCGACGCTGGTACGGTTTGCCTTATCAAAACTTGATTTGAATACCAAAGGCACACCAGCACGCGCTGCAATATCACGAATGTCTTCGGCAACCTTCAAACTAAAATCTTCGCCTTCAATCACACAAGGCCCCGCAAACAATACAAAGGGTAAGTCATTGCCTATTTCAAAGTCAGATACACGAATATGGTGATGGGCAGTTTTCATGATGCTGCCTCTGCCTGCTCTTTTGCCGCAGCCACAAAGCCCTTAATCAGAGGGTGTGGTTCATA
>JAUZQR010000330.1 GCA_030950865.1 Mariprofundaceae bacterium
TGCAGATGCAGTATTCTGACCTAATCTATTGGTAACGTCATTACTCTTGAATAGTCGTAAGTATTGGAAAGCGATTTAAGAGACTTTGGAGTGAAAATTATGAAGCTTTACTTGGTGCAGCATGGTTTGGCAGTGGATGAAAGTGAAGATGAGCAACGCCCACTATCCAATCAAGGTCGTGAAGATATTGTGCGAACGGGTGGATTTTTAAGCCTTTTTGAGCGTCCGCAACCTATGCGTATTGTGCATTCACATAAATTACGAGCCAAGCAGTCTGCGGAAATGTTTGCAGAAGCTTGGGGCTGTGCAGTGGTTGAAGATTCCTCTGAACTGTTTCCTAAAGCCGACCCACATGTTTGGGCATCACGCTTGGTTGAAATCCATGAGGATATGATGCTTGTTGGGCATTTGCCGCATTTGCCACGCCTTGCTTCATTACTTTTATGTGGTCAGTCCGATAGGGAAGTGGTGCGCTTTCGCAATGGTGGTGTTGTATGTTTAGAACGAACGGAAAATGACTGGAGTGTGTGCTGGCAAGTCAATCCAACACTTTTTTACCCTAAAGACTAACTGATTTTATTGATAATACATTACTGTCCGACGAAAATTTGATAAATGGATGATTTTCCAATGACATTACAATGTTTTTTTGATGCTATAATGCTGTGAGACAGTAAAAGCTATCTTATTCTACACGTCATTCCCGCCTTCGCGGGAATGACGCGCGGTTATTTTCGTCGGACAGTAGTGTGATAATACTTAGCATGTAGTGGGTTTCTTCCACCACAATCGCTTTCATCACCCCATAATGTGCTGTCATTGCTTTGCACATCCATATCGGCATCGCTTAATCGTTGCGCTGTGATGCCTGTACCACGCAAATCAGTACCATGTAGTTTGCTGCGATGTAAATTCACTGCAAAGAGATTGCTAAAACTAAAATCAGAGTGACTTAATTCAGTAGAACTTAAATCACTGCCTGAGAATAGGGCGTATGAGGCATTGGTATGGCTAAGGATGGCACCTGACATATGTGCATTGATAGCTTGAATGCGATGCACATCTGCATACGATAAATCCGCCCAGCTTAAATCACTATGATTCAAACAACACGCATACAAATCACTGTGGGCGAGATTGGCACTCATCATATTGCTATGGCTTAAATCTGAATGATGTAAATTTGCATGTGATAAGTCAGATGATGAAACATCCATATACTGTAGCTTAGAATTAGAAATCTCAATATGAGCCAACTGGCAGCCATGCAGTTGCAAAGCATGCAAATCAAGCTGCGATTGAGGTTCAAGAATTTCTGGCAATAAATTGTATAAAAATGCATGCAAGCTGCGCATATAAGCGGTTTGTTTTCCCGCCTGCATATCCGACTTTTGAATCATTTGAGCGCATGTTTCAAGAATGACATGATAACCATGTTCTTTTTTAAGGGTGACGGCGGATTGTTGGGTATATTGTTGTAAATCATGCACAGCAACACGCAATTCCAGCTCATCATTGGCTGGAATATGCTTGATATGTTCGAGTAGTTGCTCTAATTCTGGCGAATACTGTGTTGCGGCTTGCATATGATACTTATCGGCAAAAACATGATAAACA
>JAUZQR010000331.1 GCA_030950865.1 Mariprofundaceae bacterium
ACCTGTCAGCACTATAATTTCATGGCCATAACCACTGGTAAGGTTTCAGCCACAATAAGTGGCTACTTTGAACCGTAATGGGTGGCTAACTTCACCGTAATACACACAACAACCCATTACGCTCAAGGATCGAAATGTGTAAAGGTCAAACTTTGAATAAATTGTAGTAAAAGCATGCTTCTGTTTATAGCAAGCTACACTACATTTCGCCAATAAAATCATAAACTAATTATATTTTTGGAAAACCCAATACTGATGTTTCAGGTATTGCTCTATTCACTGAAAAATCCGAACAATCCATATTCACAGACTTGCCCAGTATTTTACGACTCATCACCTCTGCTGTAATCGGAGCCAGTGCCACACCAGTGCGATAGTGACCCGATGCCACCCATAGCCCTTTCACGTTTGGAGCATCACCCAAATAGGGTAAACCATCAGGGCTGCCTGGTCTGAAACCCATCCATTGATGTTCGACCTCTAAATCTTGTAAGCCTGGTGCGATTTTTTGCATCGATGCCATCAACTGCTCGGTTATTTGTTCGGTATTACCACGCTCGAAACCAACAAACTCCATGCTTGCCCCAACCAACACCCGTCCATCAGCTCTGGGCACAAAATAAGCATCATCATGTTTCACAATCGACTTCATCAGTCCAGGTTTGCCTTTGAGCAACACAATTTGACCTTTGACTGGTTTAATCGGCAATGCAAAACCCAACTGTTCTGCAAGCTCCCCACTCCAGCTACCACTTGCCAGCAAAACCTGATCCGCAGTAAAACACGCTCCATCCGCACACTGCACTCCCGTTAAAACATCCTGCTGCATGGTAAGTGAGCTTACTTCAGCATGTTCATGCAACTCAACGCCAAGCTTGTCCATCCAAACACGTACAGCCTGCAACAAACGTGGATTTCGCAACTGAGCTACTTCGGGCCAGTGTAACGAACCTGTGTTTTGATGCGACAGTGTTGGCTCAAGCGCTAAGGTTTGCTGACTATCAAGCTCTTCAACATCCCAGTTAAAACGCTCCGACCAATCCAGCGCAGCTTGTTTATGATTGTTTTTGTCATCGGTAAAAAATGGCACCAGTAAACCCGACTTCTGCCATTCAATCGACATGCCCGTATCTGCTTCTAATTGCTCTCTAAATGCTGGGTACATGGCAAGACTAGCATCAATCAAATGGGTGAATGAATCAGGGTATAACCACGGGTGAATCGGGCACAAAATACCTGCTCCTGCCCATGATGCTTCCTGCCCTGCTTTACCACGCTCCAATACCACAACATCTGCACCACGTTGCTTTAAAAAACACGCCGTTAAACAACCAATAATGCCACCACCAATGACCACCACTTTCATCTCTAGCACTCCCTTCACTTGCGCCTTTGGTTGATTGCCACACCAGAAGCCTTACTATGCCCCATTATGTCAGCATCTACAGCATCTAAATACGCAATACGGCAAGCCTATCAGCACTGTCAGGGAATCGCAGCGCAACATTATGAGAATTTTCCCACAGCCTCCAAACTGATTCGCGCCGATTTACGCCCTGCTGTGGCTGCTATTTATGCCTTTGCCCGTGCTGCGGATGACATGGCAGATGAAGGTGATGCTAGTGCTGAGATTCGCATCAAACAACTCGATGCATGGGAATCCTTGCTTGAGCGTTGCACTGAAGAAGAAGTGGATCACCCCATTTTTCTTGCGCTTGGTGATGCCATTAAAATATTTCATTTACCCATTCAAGCATTGCACGATTTACTTACCGCTTTTCGTATGGACTGCACCATCAATCGTTATGCCACCGAGCAAGAACTATTGTTTTATTGTAAACATTCTGCCAACCCTGTCGGACGTTTGATGCTGGCATTGCATGGCATTCATGATGACAAGGCTGCCCATGCCTCTGATTGTATCTGTACGGCTTTGCAACTTACCAATTTTTGGCAGGATTTTTCGATTGATCATGCCAAAGGTCGCTGTTATTTACCTGAATCTTGGTTGGCTGCTGAAAACATCACTTCAAATCAGTTGTTGGCTGGTGAAGTTACACAGCAACAGGTGGCACCTGCCATTGAGCATGCGATTACTTTCACACGAGATTTATTTTATGAAGGTCGAGAATTATTACCCATGCTTCCACTTCGTTTTCGATTGCAAATCGCAGCAACTTGGCATGGTGGCTCTAGCATATTATCTGCAACAGAGCGTTGTGATAATCCACTGACAGAGCGCCCTCACCTAAAACGCAGTGATTGGGCTAAAATGGTCATACCCATCATTAAAAGCACCTTGATGCCCAAGTGTCATGCCAAAACAATGAACATCAAAACCGCATGACCTCCAAGCAGCTATCACCTAAGTCTTATTGCAAAGAAAAAACCCGTGCTTCGGGCTCATCCTTTGCTTATGCCTTTGGCTTTTTATCCAAAAAACAATG
>JAUZQR010000332.1 GCA_030950865.1 Mariprofundaceae bacterium
CAACAGCCGCACCACCGCCCTGTCGTAATTGGTGTATTTTATACGCACTACCTGCAAGAATAAGAGCACCTGTAATCGTGCTTACCCAGAAAAAACGTATATCATTCCAAAATGAACGCACCTGAAACCATTCTGGTTGAGATTGAAAGGAATTACCTTGAAACATCAGCCCTACAAACAGACCTGCGGTAACCGCTGCATACACCGCAAAAACCACAACAACAACTGCACATGCAAACCAAACAAACAATGCGTATGTCCGTCGCTGGGCTTGCTCTTGATGACCGAAAAAATCCATTGGGATGCGTTATTTAAAAATTAACGCGTATCGCCTCTTTTACTTCAGCATTCGCGACTTCAAACAACTCAGCGATATGAAAACCAAACATGGCAGAAAACAATACATCAGGAAACGTTTCTCGCTGGGTATTATAAAACATCACCTCATCATTATACGCCTGACGCGCAAATGACACACGGTTTTCTGTCGAAGTTAGCTCTTCTGTTAATTGTTGCATGGTCTTATCGGCTTTCAAATCGGGGTAAGCTTCGGTCAAAGCATTTAGGTTAATCATCGCACCACCCAACACACCCTCAGCACCTGCCAAAGCTTGCATAAGCTTGCCATCACCAGGATTTTCACCCGCTTTTTTCATCGCACTTAAAGCATGATTCCGTGCCTCAATCACCTTCTGCAAAGTATCTTGCTCATGTTTTAAATAACCCTTGGCTGTTTCCACCAAGTTAGGAATCAAATCGTAACGACGACGCAATTGCACATCGATTTGTGAAAATGCATTCTGAAATCGATTTTTCAATTTTACCAAGCGATTATAAATCATCACCACCCAAATAATTAAACCCAAAATGACTGCAAGCACAACAATCAACACTTCCATAAAAGCACCCTCCAAATTCAATTTATAACACACCATAGACCAAAATAGAGAATTATTCTATACCGTGTTTAGCTCTTGACAAGACATGGCTATAAACCAAGCTGCGCCCACACATAGAGGGATGTGTGTATATTTTTGGAGGGTATTTAAACTCATGAAAAAGATTTTTATTACATTGGCTGCAACAGCATTATGCGTTGCACCTACATTTGCTAGTGCTCATGGGCACGAGGATAGCCATGCTAATCCATGCGCTCATTCAGCGCATCACACTGCAGTGTCTGATAAAGTCATCGCAGAACAGCGCGAAGCGCTTGCCAAAAGCACCAAAGGCAAGGGTTTTGGACCACAATCACCACGTGATATTGATGCCGTTCAAGGCAACAACCAACGCATTTTTAGCGAAGCACCTGCATCGACTGCTATGAACCTTTGCAATATTCATTTCCATAAAAATGCTGAGCATAAAGCCGCTGATTTCTCAATCTATGCAGGCAATGGCAATGGTGAGGGCTATCAAAGTGGGTATAAAGCTGATGCTTCTCATTTGAGTTCCACTGAACTTGCACCAACGCACGGTAAAATCTGTGACAGCACGCATAGCACGCTACGTCCAGGTGATACCATTGAAGTTCACTATGTATATACCACTGCACAAGTAAAACCCGGTAAAGGCCTGGGCTCTTGCTTTAATAGCGACATTCCAAAACAAAACCCACAATTGCGTGTAGAAACACAAGTCTACCTATTGGTAAATGATAAACATGCAGCCAGCTTTAAGAATTTGACCAAATACGGTAAAGCTAAATCTGGTCTTTACCAAGCTACTGGCATCCCAAGCAATACGGGTACTGCTGTACAATATGAAGGCTCTACCACTGGTCCAGGATACAATGAAAAAGGCTCTCCTTACCAAGTATCTTGGAGCGTTCGCCCACATGTTGCTAAAGTAAATATTGCAACAGTAGGCAAATGGTGTGAAGGCAATGACTTTAAAGAAGATCATGGTCATGGTGTTCGCAATCTAGTGAAGAACTTGGATTTGTTATCTAAAATAGACTAAGTCTGGCGATGATTGGTCTTTGCTTGCTAAGAAAGCCATCCCATTAGGGGTGGCTTTTTTTATGCTTTAAGTGGTAATGTTATCATGGCACACAAGCCATTCGGTTCGCGATTCTCTAATTGCAAACGACCACCATCACGATCCAATGTTTCTTTAACAATCGCCAAACCCAAACCATGCCCACCACGCGTACGCACTGCATCCACACGATAAAAACGCTCGGTCACACGCGGCAAATCTTTTTCAGGAATACCATCACCCTCATCTAAAATGGACAAAACACCTGCTTCAAGGCTGCAATCCAACTCGGAATTCTCGGCTGTATAATGCACGGCGTTGGATGCCACATTCATCAAAACACGAAAGCAATCCGACTCATGCATGGCAACCTCAAATGATTCAGGAAGCTGCAGTGATAACGTTACATCTTTTTCAGTCATTTCAGGCTGCAATGCCTGCCAGACTTGTTTACACACAGCCACAACATCACATGCGCCTTGCTCAGTTGCACTATATTCAATCTGTTCAACAGATAACAACGCATCCAAGAGGCTATTCACATGAATCGCCTCTTGCGCAATCACCGACACAGCCTCTTGACGCAAGGCAATATCATCAGCAAATGTCTCAATACTTCGTGCATAACCAAGCAACGATGTTAGCGGTGTTTTTAAATCATGCATCAAATCAGCAACAAATGTTTTACGCTGTTCTTGTAAACGGTATTGGGCTGTCACATCCAAACATAACAACAACCCTTGCCCTTCACCCAAACCTGCCAAGCGTGGCAAAAAAACGTCTTCGCCGATAAAAATTTCAGGCAGTGCGACCACTTCAGGCAACGACTGTACCGCCTTGGAAAAGGCTTTTAACCAATCAGGATTACGATAAAACACCACCATGGGTTCAGGCAATAAACTCACATCACGAATAGCAAACAAGCGTATGCCTGCATCATTGGCAGACATCACATGCCCCGCGCGGTCTACGCGCAATACAGGCTCATGAATTGCCGATAACAATTCATCCAACCTATGACTGCGCTGCTCAAGTTGTTTCTCTAAATCGCTCTGACTGACCTGTGTATTCGACAATATGCGTTCACGGCTTGCCAGCATACGTTTTAATGAGCGGACATGCCACCACCATAACACCACAAGCAATGGTATAATAAACCCTGCAATACTATCCATCACGAATCAGTCTTTACAAAGCGATAGCCTGAGCCTCTCACTGTTATAATGCATTCACCCAAACCATGTTCTGCCAAAGCTTTACGCAAACGTTTCACCGTTACATCCACGGTTCGTTCTTCAACAAAGTTATTCACGCCCCAAACTTTATCCAATAGATAATCTCGGGAACGCACTTTACCAGGCTTTTTCATCAAGCGTTGCAGCAACCGAAATTCCAAAGGGCGCAAATCTACCCGCTCACCAACCACAAAGGCTTCCATAGCATCATGGTCTAATTCAATAGATGAATCAGAAGCACTTTCAGAACGCCCATGCAGGG
>JAUZQR010000333.1 GCA_030950865.1 Mariprofundaceae bacterium
TTTTGCAGCTTCGTCAAGGCCATCTGAGTCATATCGATATTTTTGGATAATTTTTGTTGATTTATGTCCGTGGCGTGGGTTAGATATTCCTCTAGCCATAGGTGATAAAGGTGAATGTTATGAGCAGCAATATCCAGAGAATTAGAAATTTTAGCATTTTGTACAAATGTTTTATCTGAAACACGCTCAAGAAGTATGTTGCCTATCAGTAATACTATCACCACCACGATAAAGAATAGATAATACCAACGAGGCAGCGATAAGCTTGATTTTTGCTTTGCGATTATAGGCTTATCCATTTTAACTCCAACATATCAATAACTTGACCATAAGGTATAATAACCACATTTTTTTTGCAATTATTAGGAACTAATATACCCTATCTATGAAAATCTCCCGATTTTCCGCCCATTTTTTCTTCAAGCTGTATGTTGGTTAAGACCATGCCTTTATCCACGGCCTTGCACATGTCATAGATGGTCAGCAATGCTGCGCTAACTGCCGTCAAGGCTTCCATTTCCACGCCTGTTTTGCCTTTGCATTTCACCGACACTTGCACTTTTAAGCCACAAGTTTCCGTAAGCTCTGAGAATGATACATCAATGCCTGAAAGCATGAGCGGATGACACATAGGAATCAAATCAGGTGTTTTTTTCGCTCCCATAATTGCAGCCACATCAGCAATAGCCAGCACATCGCCTTTTTTGAGTTTACCTTGTTGAATATGCGCTAAGGTATTTTCCAACATGTGAATTTCACCGCTGGCAATGGCAGTGCGGGTCGTAATTTCTTTGTCGGACACATCCACCATTCGTCCACGCCCTGCTTTATCGAAATGGGTTAAATCACTCATGTTTATTCACCTGTACTTTCAAAATATGGATTCCCGTCTTCACGGGAATGACGATTTATGGATACCATCAATTTTCCTTCGCGCATTCGCCAATGCTTCTGCGCCAATACTTTTGCATCTTCCACATCATGGCTCACCAAGATAATAGGTATCTGCAACTGCTTTTGCAGCCGTTGCAAAGCTTGGCGTAACCTTGCCCTAATGTCAGGCGCTTGTGCTGAAAATGGTTCATCGAGCAGCAGTATGCTTGGTTTACGATATATGGCGCGAGCCAATGAAACACGCTGCGCCTCACCTGTGGAAAGAACATCTGGTTTACGCTTGAGCAAATGTTTGATTTCTAATTGTTCAACAAGCTGTTCAAACCAAAGTAAACTTTCTTCATCCACGCCTAAAATGATGTTCTTCTCAATTGTTAACCACGGCAACAACACCGCTTCTGACCAAACAAAACCAAGTTTTCGTTGCTCTGTGGGAAGCACAAAACCTGCACTGCTATCCAGCCACTGCTGCCCATGCATACATATCTGACCAGAAACTTCTTCCAAGCCTGCAATGCAACGCAGAAGCGTACTTTTACCAGCCCCATTCTCACCTGAAATAACAATCATTTCATTTGCAAATTCTGCATGCACATCCAAAAAAAGTGAGCCAAGCTGCGTGGTTAAACGAAGGTCATGTGTCATTTAGCTGCCCCCATATTCAATGCTGACCTATTGATACTATAAACCACCGACAACATCACAAAAGACAGCGCTAAAAGAATCAAAGCCAGCATCCAAGCTTCGGATTGCTGCTGCATTTCAACCATTTCGAACAACGCAATACTGGCAACTTTTGTTTCTCCTGGAATCGAGCCCCCGACCATCAATACCACACCAAACTCACCTATGGTATGGGCAAATGAAAGAGCCGCTGCGACAAGTATACCGCCTTTCGAAGCGGGAAGAATAACTTTTAATAAACGATGTTTTATGTTCAAGCTTTGAGCCTTAATAAGCTCCAACCAGTTTTTCGGAATAGCGCGAAATGCCTGCTGCATAGGCTGCACTGCAAACGGCAATGAGTATAAGACTGACGCAAACACCATGCCTGAAAATGAAAATGCTAAGGAGCTATCAAAAAGCATATTCCATGCTGAACCCAACATCGAATCAGGCGCTATCATTAGCAAAACATAATAGCCAAGAACTGTCGGCGGTAATACCAAGGGCAATGCGACGATAATCTCCAAAACAGTGCGCCCTTTAAACGACTTAAATGCCAAAATATACGCCAAAGGCAGCCCAATCAGTAGCAGTAAAACTGTTGTTGTGAGTGCTAATTGCAATGAAATAATGAGTGAATCAATCATGATTCTTTCTTGTCATTCCCGCCTTTGCGGGAATAACGGGTATTTGTGAGGTTAGCCCTCGATAAAAAAACTGTGCACTTGGTTTATCGGAAAGTAACACTGCAACATAAGGCACTTCTGCCAATGCTTTTCTTTTACCCACAACAGGTATAAAGCCTGCATCCACCAAACCTTTTTGCACCAACATTTGGGCTTGTAGCGCATTTTGTGCGTAAACAAACTTGGATTTTAATGCTTCCCATAAACCTTGCTTCTGCAACACCTTTTTGGTCGCCAAACCAAAAGGTGCGACATCGGGGTTGGCAATGGCAATGTGTTGAATGCTTGCTTTCGTTAGCGGTGTGATATTATTCACCAACGTATCATCAACGATTAAACCAAGGTAACCCTGTCCTACCACGTATGTGGTAATAGCTTTACCCTGTTTTAGCAGCATCTCTGGTCGTACGTCATCGGCAGCAATAAACACATCAAAAGGCGCGCCTTGTATAATTTGATTATACAAACGACCTGTAGAACCTGAAATTAAACGAATCTTCACACCATGTTCTTTTTCATAGGCTTGAGCTTGCGTTTGCATTTTTGTATATAAGCTAGAGGCAACAGCCACTGTGATGCTTTCTGTCGCCTGAGCAACAGAAACACAAAGAAATAAGCATGCAACAAGAACACCAGTTTCAATAGCTTTCGACATATTAGCCACCAATATGAATCATCGAACGTTTTTCAGTATCACCATCAAAATTATATATGCCAACTTCTGGCTTTATCAATGCGGAGCGTAAAAATGTCGAACGAATATCTTCATCACTGCCGCCATTACGCATTAAATCACGCAAATTAAGTTGATCATCGGCAGGCAAGCATGAACGAAGTCCGCCATCGGCAGTCAAACGCAAACGATTACAACCCTCACAAAAACGCTCTGACATCGGCATAATAAAACCCACATCACCCTTACCCGATTTAAGGGGTAAATACCGCGCTGCTGTATTGCCTGTTTGCATGAGGGCAATATCAACGCGCGCTTGCACATTTTCTTGCGCCAAAACATCATCAATCGAAATGTAGTGTTTTTCCCAGTCCAGACCTTGTTTCATGGGCATAAGTTCAATAAAACGAATCGTTGCACCTATATCCGATGCAAAATCAATTAAATCAGCGACCTCATCATCATTAATACCCTTCATCAATACCGTATTCAGTTTAATCGGGACAAACCCTGCATTTTTGGTGGCTTGGATGCCAGCCAATACGGGGGCAAGCTCACCACCCGTCAGCTTTTGAAAGCGCAGTGGGTTTAACGTGTCTAAACTGATATTGATACGATTTAAGCCTGCATTTTTGAGTTCCTGCGCATGTTTGGCGAGATATGTTGCATTACTTGTCATCGCCAAATCAGTAATGTCATCAATACTCGCGATTTTTTCAATCAGCTTGGGCAAATCACGACGCACCAAAGGCTCACCACCTGTAATACGCACCTTGCTTACACCCAAGGAAGCAGCAACTTCTACAATCCGTTCAATTTCTTCAAATTGTAGAATATGTGAGCGAGGCTCAGCTTGATATGCATCGGCACTGGGTCTGCAATAATCACAACGCATATTACATCGATCAGTTACAGAAATTCTTAAATACGTCAGCTTGCGTGCAAAACGATCTATCAACTCTGTTTGAGAAGGTGCGCGCTCAAAGAAGTGGACTGGAGAGGCTTCAAACATCATAAGTGACGATTGTCTTCTTAAAATGCATATTGAGCAATGGCATAAGCAAATGTCGCTGAATCAGCCTTTCCACCATTACGCTCAGCTACCGCTGCTCCAGGATTGAAAATGCCATACTGAGCCACCAACTTCAAACCTTTCATGGCAGCAAGCTTATAAACAACCTTAAGATCAATTTCTGTACCTGCTTTGGTTTCTTTATACGTTGGAGAACCTGCAAAAACACTTCCTGTACCCACAACGTTAAGCCAATCACCAGTTGCTTTATCCAACGATAGAAAGTGAACATTCCCTAAAAAAGTAAGTCCTTTGCTTGGTGTTGTTTTCACAGACAAACGAAGGTCTTTCATATTTGCCCAAGAAAAGAAATCCATTTCACCATAATGGGCGTGGTTGGTATGGAATGGGAATACAAAGTTTTTATGCGTATTCGGATCGCCTTTGTTATCCCCTGGGCTATAATCATACTCAATACCAAACCGTGTTTTCCATGTATTCAATGTATAACCTGCTTTCACAGCATAAGCTGATGCACTTTGTGACACGCCTGTTTTCCATGTGCCATTTTGAAAAACTGCTTCAGCAACAGCATCAAAACCATTACCTTTACCAAACAAGCGTGTGCCAAAGGTATTTACATTACGCCCCTTACCCACGGCTGCATGTTGATTGTGGCTCCAATTGATAAAATAAGCATCAATGCCTGATTTGGGCGCAATTGTATATGTTCCATAAGCTCCGATTAATGTACGATCTTCCCAAGTGACCAAAGACTTGCCTTGCGGCACGGCTGTTGAAGGTGTCATGGAAACAATGTCTGCGGGATGTACTGCAAACACATCCAACTTGATGGATTCCGATTTG
The DNA here is from genome assembly GCA_030950865.1 of Mariprofundaceae bacterium. Classification (GTDB taxonomy): domain Bacteria; phylum Pseudomonadota; class Zetaproteobacteria; order Mariprofundales; family Mariprofundaceae. The sequence continues at coordinate 4,799 of JAUZQR010000333.1, forward strand.
TACATGCCCTTCACACCATCAAAGGTACGTGCCACATCTTTCCAGCCCAAATGACCCAATAAACGCTGATCTCCATAAACCAATTGCTGACGACCCAAGCGTAAAGAAAAATCACTGATATTATACTGAAGATAAGCTTGTAAAAGGTCTGCTTGTGAAAAGTTTTGTGTGCCATTGGCTGGGCTATTGTTTTGTATCGAAATCGCTTGGGGCTGAAATAATACACTCACACCATTGCCAAAGTCTCCTTTGGTTTTGATATACAAACGTGAATCAAACTCCCAGCCTTTTTTATCAATGGCTGCGGAATTAAAATCAAAATTATTGAATGATTGATAGCGTTCTCGTAAATCTGCAGATGTCGTCCATTGGGCTGCATAAGATACACTTGAAAGGCACAGTGCCAAAGGCAATAATAATAATAATTTATTCATATTTTAAACTCCAAAAATTTATTTTATAATGACGTTTAGACTCACTTAGAAAGTAAGCGTTTCATCTCTGGAACACATGAGCCACAACCTGTGCCTGCCATCGTACAACCTTTAAGTTTCTCAATCGTATTCGAGCCTGCTTCAATCGCAGCTTGAAGCTCTAACTCACCGACATTATTACAGGCGCAGATAATCTTACCCTTGGTATCCTGTTTATCTACAGGACCACCTGGAGCCAATAGATAAGGGCGCAATTCACCCACATCACGACCTTCCAACATCAGCTTACGCAACCATTTGGCTTCAGAAATATCACCACCCACCCAGCGTACTGCAACCAAGCGCCCATCATCCAACCATGCCTTACGATTGATGCCATGTTTACGGTCAGAATAGGTTAATGTTTCAAAGCTTTGACCTTGCTCTAACATCTGATCCAAGCGTTTGTATTGCGTATCTTTCAGTGTTTTTGTACAAGCCAAATCAATAGAGGTCACAGGGTGATCTGTACCCGCACAAAACAACACGCCATAACTATATCCTGCAATCATTTCACGACCCAGCTTCACTTTATCACCAGCCATCAACATCATGCCATGCCATGCTGCCTTAAAGGGCTGTATTTTAACTGCTGCATGTTTAAATTCAGGCTCCTTTGAATGCGGATCAATTGCTGTTTGAATCAAATCATTGGCACGCCCAGCCTGTGCGGTCATTTTCCCCCAATGCATGGGTAGAAACACCAAACCTGAACGAATATCCTTGCTTATTTGCGCAGGTGCAATCACGCGTCCACGCCGTGAATCTATCGCCACCAAAGCTTCATCTTCAATACCATACTCGGCGGCATCATCGGGATGAATCTGCAACGTCGGCATGGAAACATGCTGCATCAATTGCGGTACAGCACCTGATTTTGTCATGGTATGCCATTGATCACGAATACGTCCTGTGGTTAATGAAATTGGATATTCATCATCGGTTGGCTCGGCAACAGGAATATAATCTACATCCACAAAATGCGCTTTTTTATCTGCAGTTTCATACACATGGTCTGTGTATAATCGTTTGACTTGGTTGGGTTTATCACCTTTCTTAAATGGCCACTGTTGTGCTCCATATTCGTCCAACACGGCATATGACAAACCTGAAATATCAATATCCACACCCTTGGTTAAACCACAATGTTCATCGAAGACATCACCCGCTGTTTTATAAGCAAAAGCTTGCGACCAGTCCTTGCCCAATTTCTCTCCCAAACACACCGCAAAATCGGTAACAATTTTCCAATCATCCTTGCTCACACCAGCCTTGGGAATCGCCTGCTGCAAATGTGTAATGCGGCGTTCTGTATTGGTGATTGTACCTTCTTTCTCTGCCCAGCCTGAAGCAGGAAATAACACATGTGCGAACTTCGTCGTATCAGTTGGGTGATAGGCATCTGATACCACCACCAACTCGGCTTTTTTTAATGCTGCCTCTGCTCTTTTTGCATCAGGCATGGATACAATGGGATTGGTACAAGCAATCCACACAGCTTTCACAGTGCCTTCTTCCAAGGCCGAGAATAATTCAGTTGCCGTCAAACCTGGCTTGCATGGCACATCATCCACACCCCAATAATCAGCCACTTCTTTGCGATGCTCTGGATTATGATAATCTCTGTGTGCTGCCAACATATTTGCAAGCCCGCCAACTTCGCGCCCGCCCATAGCATTGGGCTGACCTGTAAGCGAAAATGGTCCGCAACCTTCTTTGCCCACTTGCCCTGTTGCCAAGTGCAAGTTAATCAAAGCATTGTTTTTGTCTGAGCCTGATGTGGACTGATTTAAGCCCATGGTCCAAAAGGACAAGGTTTTATTTTCAGCGAACCACAATGCAGCCTTCACAATATCCGCAGTATCGATACCACAAATATCAGCAGCTTTGCGTGGTGTCATGCTCTGAATATTTTCCAGCATGGCATCAAAACCTTGCGTGTGTTGCTCGATATAATTGTTATCAAGCAAATCTTCCCAGAGCATTACATTGAGCATGGCTTGAAACAGCGGTACATCTGTACCAGGTTTTAAAGCCAAATGTAAATCTGCAATCGAGCAGGTATCAGTACGGCGCGGATCTGTCACAATAATTTTCAAATCGGGATTTGCTTCTTTGGCAGCTTCCATACGCCTGAATAAAATCGGATGTGCATAAGCGGGATTGGCTCCTGCAATCAGATAACAACCCGCTTTTTCAATATCATCATAACAGGTTGGTGGTCCATCAGCGCCAAAAGCACGTTTGTAACCCATCACTGCCGAACTCATACAAAGACGTGAATTGGTATCAATATTATTGCTACCAATAAAACCTTTCATCAACTTGTTAAACACATAATAATCTTCAGTCAACAACTGACCAGATACATAAAATGCTACGGCATCAGGACCATGTTGCTGAATAATATCTGCAAATTTTTGTGCACTATGATGAAGGGCTGTATCCCAATCCACAGGCGCAAATGGCGCTTGCAACGAAGTACGCAACTGTGGACGCAGAAAACGGTCTTTGGTACGCACAGTATGATGCAACTCACGCCCTTTAGAGCATAACTTGCCCTGATTGGTTGGGTGCTGTTCATTGCCACTGAGCGAGATGATACGTTGACCATCAGTTTCAAGGCGGATACCGCAACCCGTACCGCAATATGAACATACACTGTTGACTGTTCGAGTCATTTCAACTCCTTAACTTAAACTTAAAAAAACCTGACCATCTTCCACTTTAACAGGGTACGTTTTCACACAGCCTTCATCAGGCTCTGCACCTTTTCCATCTTCCAAATGAATCCGCCAATTG
>JAUZQR010000334.1 GCA_030950865.1 Mariprofundaceae bacterium
GGAAGCGTATCTGAAGTGATAGCACATTTTGATGAGCATGCACCGCGCGGTGAAATGGTGGTGATGGTTGGTGTTTCGCAAGAGGTTGTGGAAATAAGCGATGCGATGATTTTAATAGAAGCGAAAAAAGAGGTTTATACAACATTATCTCCTTCTGCACGGGCTCGAACAGTCGCTCAAAAGTTGAATGTGAAACGTTCACGGGTTTATGATGTGCTGATGGCAGAGTTGTGAGCACTGAAAAGGGGCGTAAAGCAGAAGATGCAGCAGCGCGTTATTTGCAAAGACATGGTTATGATATTTTAGATCGCAATGCGCGTGGCGGTCGAGGCGAATTAGATATTGTTGCACAGCTCGGCGAAATTTTGGCTTTTGTAGAAGTAAAAGCGCATAAACACCGTGATTCAAGCCTTGAAGCTGTACACACGGATAAATGTGAGCGCTTGAGATCGGCTGCTTTGGCATGGTTGGCAAAGCATCCCAAACATGCAACATTGCAATGCCGTTTTGATTTAATCATTCTAACGCCGAGACAAGGCATTATTTGCTTGCCAAAGCTTGAGCATTTGAAAGATATATTTAGATAAAGGAACGCTTATTTGATGCAAGATTTAATTAGAAAAGCCATGTTGGATGGCATTGAATTGCGCCAGCAATGTGCTGAATCATTGTTAAAACCTTTGACAGATGCCGCTGATATGATGGTGCAGTGTCTACAATCTGGTGGTAAAATTTTAGCTTGTGGTAATGGCGGTTCGGCAGCCGATGCGCAGCATTTTGTCGCCGAATTGGTCAATCGTTTTGAAATAAACCGCCGCGCTTTGGCAGCGATTTCACTTACCAATGATGCTTCAGTGATGACGAGTATTGCCAACGATTTTGAATTTAATGCAGTATTTTCACGGCAGATTGAGGCATTGGGTCGTGCTGGCGATGTGTTGCTTGCGATTTCAACCAGTGGAGACTCGGCGAATGTATTAAAAGCGATGGATGAGGCAACTGGTTTGAGCATGGGAAGCATTGCTTTAACGGGT
>JAUZQR010000335.1 GCA_030950865.1 Mariprofundaceae bacterium
TAAGCATGGCAAGCCTCTTTTCTGCTTCCACGGCTTTTGCTAAAGTCATTTTTAATTCATCAGGAATCAACTTGGCAATCATATTGACCTTACCCAACTCCATATCCAGTACTCGCCCGACATCACGCACCACTGCTTTGGCTTTCATTGCACCAAAAGTAATAATTTGAGAGACCTTTTCCTCACCATACTTTTGAGTGACATAACGAATCGCTTCTTCACGCCGTGACATGCAAAAATCAATATCAAAATCGGGCATGGAAACACGTTCTGGGTTTAAGAACCGTTCAAATAATAATCCATATTTAATGGGGTCAAGGTCGGTAATTAGCATACTATATGCCACCAATGAACCTGCTCCTGAACCGCGCCCTGGCCCTACGGGAATCCCCTGATCTTTGGACCATTGAATGAAATCAGCAACGATGAGAAAGTAGCCTGGAAAACCCATTTGATTGATAATATCCAATTCAAACTTCAAGCGTGCGTCATATTCGGCACGATTCGCATCAGGTTTACCTGCAAGAATGGTAGCCCAACGCGCATCTAGACCATCATTTGCTTGCTTACGCATATAATCAGCCAAATCCATGCCGTTTGGCGTTTGAAAATCTGGCAATTTATATTGTCCAAACTGCAAATCCACATTGCAGCGCATGGCAATATGCATGGTATTAGCAATCGCTTCTGGCACATCTTCAAATAACTGTGTCATATCTTCATAAGATTTAAAGCAACACTCCTGACTAAAAGCATGTTCCACATCATCAAGAGTGCGGTTATCCCGCAAAGCAAGCATCGCCTCAAAAGCCTCAAAATCATCACGCTGAATAAAATGACTATTATTGCTCGCCACCAATGGAATATCCAAGCTATAAGCCAGTTCTATTAACTTTTCATTGAGCACCCGTTGTACAGAAGCTCCGTGATCCTGCAACTCAATAAAGAAGCAGGGCGATTCCCCCTCCTCCTGATTGAATATCTCTCGATACTCCAATGCCATAGCACGCGCGCCTTGCTCATCGCCTTTTTGTAGTAGCCGCTCGATTTCACCTTCCTTGCCACTGGATAATGCAATCAATCCTTTGCCATACTGGCGTAATAAAGCCTTATCAATACGTGGTTTATAATAAAAACCTTCCAAATAACCAATCGATGCAAGCTTGAGTAGATTTTTCCAGCCTTCATTGTTGCGTGCCAACAAAACAATTTGTGCATAACGTGGTCCACGTGGTCCATCGGATACCCGTTTCTGATAATCATCACAGACAAACAACTCACAACCCATAATGGGTTTTACACCTGCACTTATAGCCTGTGAATAAAATGCAATCGCACCAAATAAATTGCCATAATCAGTCAATGCTACGGCAGGTTGGCGCATATCAACTGCCGTCTGAATAATCTCTTTCACACTGCTCATGCCAGATAAAAGCGAAAAATCAGAATGGTTATGCAAATGGACAAAGGGCGTAAATTGCGAAAAAGACATGCCTCAACACTAAGAGCCTATTCGACTTAGGACAAGCCAAGAACAAGCACACAACACATAGAAAAATTTTGACCCTTAACAAACTTAAACCTAATCTAGCCAAAATGAATGCGATACCATTGAAACTACTAAAAACAATAAATAAATGTATGACAATAGCACTGCTAAATTTCGCCTCAATCGTTCATTTAGAAACTCGTGATATGCAATATTCACCATGTTAACTGTTTTTCAACGCGGCATTCGTTTGTTTCGCATGGCTTGGGTTATACGTCGTATTCGCAAAGCTGAAAGCAAACACACGCAACAAGCAGCCCGTCATGCACTATCGGAATTATTAGCAGGCTCACGCGGTCTACCCATGAAAGTCGGGCAATTCTTGGCAGGAATGGATGAAACCACACCTTACGCCAAACTCACCACCAGCATTGAGCCATGGCCATTAACACATATCAAACCCATTCTCGAACAAACTTGGCAGCAACCCTTACGCTTTATATTGAAGGATATTGAAGAAAGCCATGCTGCTGCATCATTGGGGCAAGTTCACCATGCTTATTTGAATAATAGTGAAAACATCGCTGTAAAAGTTCAGTACCCTGATATTGCCACAGCTATTGATGCCGAAATGAAACTTGCTGGTTTATTGCCTGCTGGTGGTCCTATCAAAACCTGGGCATTTGATTTAGAGAGTTATAAAATCACGCTCAAAAACACGCTCAACAATGAATTAGACTACCTGCATGAAATGAAACAACAGCTAAAGTTTTACTCAACCATGCATATCGAAGGGCTGCATGTTCCCCATGTTTTTCCCGTTTTATGCAGGAAAAATATTTTGGTGCAAGAGTGGGTTGAAGGTGTACGTTTATCCGAGGCGGCTACATGGTCCTTGCCTGCGCGCTCATATATTGCTCGCACATTGATGCAAACCATGTTCCAAAGCCTTTTTGAATTCGGACTTGTGCATGGTGACCCACACCCAGGCAACATGCTTTTTCAACATCATGATAGCAGACCACAAACGACACTCTTGGATTTTGGTTGCATGATCAACATCGAAAAGGCACGCCGCATGGCCTTATTAAAATTAATTTTACATAGCCGTTCCGAGTCCGAGATCATATTGCTTGATGCTTTTGTCGCATTGGGTTTTGATGCAGAAAAACTCAAACCCATTAAAGATAAGTTGCCACAACTCATGCAGCTTTTATTCCAACCATTTATAAAAGACTCCCCATTTAATAGCACAACATGGCATTTGAGTGATGCCGTTGCAGATTTATTGGGCGACGAACGCTGGCTGTTTCGCTCTGCATCCCCTGCCGATTTATTTCTTTTAATCCGTGTCTTTCAGGGGTTAGCCACACAACTTGAAACACTTAACGTACAGCTAGATTGGTGGGCGTGCCTTAAACAAGCTGTTAAAACTCAAATCATAGAAGAAAGTACACTTTGGCAGCTCGGTAGCGCCCCTATAAATAAAACACCTGTTTACAAAGGATCTGCCAAACAGCTGCATATTCATATTAAACGTCAAGGCAAAGAGCCTATACACATCACTTTACCAGCAGAAAATGCACTGCAACTTGAAGGTCTTATGCCTGAGCATATCCATGAGCATATTCGTGATGCCCATATTGATTTAAATACTCTACGTGAACAACTGATTCAAGAAGGTTTGGAACCTCAAACTTTAATTGATATTCATAGCCCAACACATCACTATCACCTATACCTCAAGTAAAGCGTTCTGCACCCTTTCTCATACAATTGAACGCTTACAGGTGATTTTGTTTTACCACTCGTCTATGCTTCGCAGAAATTCTGAATATAAGAGGTACACACCATGGCTTTTGTTGTCACCCAGCTTTGTAAAGATTGTGTAGACACTGCATGCGTTGCGGTATGTCCTGTGGATTGTTTTTATCAACCCAAAGAGATCAGCGAAGAAACACCAAATATGCTACTTATCTCACCTGATGAGTGCATTGATTGCGCTGTTTGCGAGCCAGAGTGTCCTTGGGAAGCTATTTATCCTGAAGAAGATGTACCTGAAGTCTTTGAATCCGATATTGCTTTAAATGAACTATGCGATACAGATCGTGATAGTTTTGATTTGGCAGAAGTGGAAGAAGACACACCACCATCAGCCGAAGATGTGGCTGCAAACAAGGCTAAGTACGGTCTATAAACTTTCTATGACCGAGGCAAGTCCTCGGTCATTCTTTTTAAACACATGCAAAACAACTTGAAAAACACGCTGGATCATCGCCCTTACCTTACGGGTATGAACGCACAGGCATTATTAAACTTATGTCGTGATGCAGGCGTAAAAGATGTCCATGCTGAAACACTGAATGCTTATATTTTTCGTCGTGGCATCACTGATTGGCATGCCATGCCTGAACTACCACAACAGTTACGCAACTATTTGGATCAACATGCGCGCTTATTTGAGCCAAAAATCATCGCCAATCAACAAGCAAGCGATGGCACGCGTAAAATATTACTTAGTATGCCTGATGGTAAAGAAGTAGAAAGCGTACTTATCCCTGCATCTGGCAGACTCACACAATGCGTTTCCACCCAAGTGGGCTGTGCCATTGGCTGTAAATTTTGCCTCACGGCTACCGCTGGTCTAACACGCAATTTAAGCACCGCAGAAATCATGTCACAAGTATTCACAGCGAGACACCTTATAGGGCAGCCTGTCACCAACCTTGTATTGATGGGTATGGGCGAGCCTTTGCACAACTATGATGCTGTCGCTGATTTTGTGCGTATGGTTACTGATGCTAAAGGCATGGCTTTCTCTCCGCGCCGTGTCACTTTATCCACCGCAGGGCTTGTGCCTGCTATCTATCGCATGATTGAAGATGAACTTCCATGTTCGTTGGCTGTATCCCTTAATGCCACAACCGATGAGGTTCGTAGTCATATCATGCCGATTAATCAGAAGTATCCAATAGCTGAACTATTGGATGCCATGCGTGCTTATGTGGATAAACATGGGCGAAAACGCATTCTTATTGAGTATATATTACTTGGCGGCATTAACGACAGCCTAGACGATGCTAAACGCCTTATTCAGCTTCTTGATGGCATGGAAACCACCATCAACTTACTTCCCTTTAACCCGTTCCAAGGTAGCGAATGGCAACGTCCAGAGCGCAGCCATGTCGAAGCGTTTCGTGCCGAATTAAAACAAGCTGGTTTTATTGCGGTAGTACGAGAATCGCGTGGTCGTGATATTTCTGCGGCATGTGGTCAGCTTAAAACCGAAGTTGTCGCGCGTAGAAAACTCGCCGCCAAGCTCTAAGGCTGGCATAGTTCTGCCCTATCTCATCTAAGGGGCATGTTTTGACTCAAGTTACTCAAAATGAAGATGTTCAACAAACCTGTGATCTTTGCGGCAGCTCAAGCTTCGAGACCATCTCTAAATATGACCGTCACAACAAACCTTTAAAAACAGGTATCTGCCAAGGTTGCGGCTTGGTGATGCACCAACCTATGCCCAGTGAAGATGAAATTTCAGCCTATTACGCCAAAGATTACCGCCGTGATTATCATGGTGAGAGCAAACCATCTCCACGCCGTATTATGCGTGCTTGGAACAATGGGCAACGTATTCTTAAACAAATAAAATCATTCATTCCTGAAAAATCCAACGTATTTGAAGTTGGTGCAGGCATTGGCTGCACGGTCAAATCATTTGAAGTTGATGGTTTTGATGCTTCAGGCATTGAGCCAAACACTGATTTCAACAGCTATACCCGTGATGTATTGCATGCCAGTGTGGAAAATATCAATTTATACGACCTTAAAGCAGATTATTCGCGTGATGTATTGCTATTGATTCATGTGATTGAACATTTCGTATCACCCAAACGTGCACTCACCCATATGCGCGGCTTAATCAAAGATGATGGTTTGTTATACATTGAATGCCCGAACGTAGGCGCGCCATTTGCCACATTTGGTCGTTTGTTTCATTTTGCCCACACCTATAATTTCACCCACAATACTTTGATTAATATGGCAAAAGTTGCGGGCTTTGAAGTCGTACAAGCTTTCACCGACACAACCAACCCTGACATTCAAATTCTTTTCAAAAAAGTTACTATCCCTGAAAGTGTTGAATTTGATAAACAGGAAGCCAAGCGCAGCCATGATGCAATTTTTCGTTACAACTGGCTAACTTATAATCTGCGCGCTGATTATTTATTGCGCCGCATCATCAAGCTTACGTCCTATGCCAAAGAATACATGCAAGCCAATAGCTTTGTGAAAGAATTGGAAGGACGTTTTAAATCATGATTTTGGTTATAGGCGACATTATTGTTGATGAGTTTGTACTTGGTGATGTATCACGTATTTCACCTGAAGCTCCCGTGCCTGTCGTACACGTCGAAAAGGTTGAACGCCGACTGGGTGGCTCTGCCAATGTTATTCGCAATCTGCATGCTCTGGAACAATCATCTGCCATGTTTGGTGTCGTTGGTGATGATGAACCAGGCATTTGGGTGCATAACCGTCTGGCAGAACTAAACGCTGCGCATGAAGGTGTAATTACAAAAAAGAACGGTCGCCCTACCGCCATTAAAACCCGTGTAATTGCTCGTCATCAACAAGTAGTCCGCTTTGATAAAGAATGGGCCATGCCCTTACACGAAGATATGCACGCCGTGCTTTTACAACATTTAAAAAGCAAGCTAAGTGATGCAAAAGCGGTGATTCTTTCCGATTATGCCAAGGGTGTACTCACCCCAAATTTTCTCAAACAACTTATCGCTGAATTACATGGGAAAATTATCGCCATTGACCCCAAACCAGCACATACCGATGCTTATAAAGGCGCAACATTTATTACACCCAATCTGCATGAGGCCGCGGCGATGGCGAATATGGATGGCATCAATGAAGATGATCATGTGGAATCCATTGCTCGCAAATTACACGCCGACCTTGCTTTAAAATATGTACTTATCACACGTTCTGAGCGTGGCATGACATTATTTAATGGGCAGGTGTGCCACCATATTCCAACCGCCGCACGCGATGTATTCGATGTGACAGGGGCTGGAGACACAGTGATTGCCGTATTTACCACCTGTTTAAGCCGTGGTGATTCACCGCTACTTGCGGCACAAACAGCCAATAAAGCTGCTGGCGTAGTGGTGAGTAAAGTAGGTACGGCTACTGCTAGCTGGCAAGAAATAAAAGCCTTTTAATGACTCATGCAATGAGAGCATCAAAGCAAACAGTCGCCGTTGGTATTCCTGCGCGTTTCGCATCCACCCGCTTTCCTGGTAAGCCTTTGGCTGATTTGTCTGGTAAACCCATGATTGTTCATGTTATTGAACGTGCCAAACAGGCAAATATTGGTCATGTCTTTGTAGCAACCGATGATGAGCGCATTGCTTCAGTTGCCCATGATGCAGATTGTGATGTTTTTATGAGTCATATTGACCATCAAAGTGGCAGCGAACGCTTGGCTGAAGCTGTGCAAGACATGGATTGTGATATTGTGGTTAATGTGCAAGGTGATGAACCCTTAATTGACCCGCTTGCTATTCAAGCCGTTATCAAACCATTTACACTTGATTCCACGCTTGAAATGGCAACGCTTGCTCATCCACTACTGCGTGATGAAGACCTATACGACCCCAATGTGGTAAAAGTGGTCTGCAATGCCAAATCTCATGCCATGTATTTCAGCCGCGCTGCCATACCTTTCCCTCGTAAAGAGCATGTCGCCACTGCACTACAGCATGTGGGCCTGTATGCTTATACCAAAGAATTTCTATTAAATTATAGTCAATTATCCGAATGTTCAAATGGTGATTCCGAACAATTGGAACAGCTACGCGTATTGCATCATGGATACACTATTGCCGTCACCACTGGCGACTTTCACTGCTTGGGCGTGGATACACCTGAAGACCTCGAACGCGCGAAAAAACAGCTGCAAGCATCGTAAGCACTTCCGATAATCGGAATAAGAAAAAAACAACCCACCTTAACCCACACCACCTAAACCACGCCTTAAATCATATAATTATCTATATATAACAATGAGTTAAAAGACTTAAAAAAAGAACTCCATTCACAAAGCTGGCGAACCCCTAATAATTAAACTGTTTTATCGTAAATACTTGAAATATATAACAAATCATGAAAAAATAGTGTTGACATATATGAAAACTTAGTCGATATTGGCGAACAAGTGGGTAAGTGTGGGTAATAATTCACACGGGAGTGGTGTTGTAGTCATGTTTATCGGTAATTACGCAAATACAATGGATGACAAGGGTCGGGTTAATGTGCCTGCTGCCTTTCGTGATGCATTGCGCAAAGATTACGATGATGATCGCATGGTGATTACTAGGGATATTCGAGATGCATGTCTGAGGGTTTATCCCATGATGGAATGGCAGGCATTTTTGGATAAATTAAACCTTATCCCGTCGTCCAATCCTACTTTACGCCGTATCCAACGCCGTGTTGTTAGCTCTGCAATTGAATGCGCCGTTGATAAACAAGGGCGTGTATTATTACCACAATCATTGCGCGAACATGCAAACTTGTCTAAATCCATACAGTTTGCAGGCTCATCCAACACCGTTGAAATCTGGGATGCGCAATTATGGCAGCTTGAAATAGAAAATGATGCCATTGATCCCGATATACTTGAGCAGTTGGGCATCTAATATGTGTCCCCAAGAACACACTCCCGTTCTTGCCTCCTCTTTCATTGACGCACTGCTTACTGACCCTGATGGTCACTATGTTGATGCAACCTTTGGACGCGGTGGTCATGCGCGCATGCTGCTAGAACGCCTTTCGGACAAAGGTCATTTATTGGCACTGGATCGTGACCCGCAAGCTATTAAGACTGCAAATACTTTAGCCAAAGAGGATTCGCGTTTCCAAATTATTCACAGTGATTTTGCTGGTTTGCAGGATGCTATATCCAAGGCTGGTGAACCAAATATTTGTGGTATCGGCTTTGATTTAGGGGTGTCTTCGCCACAGCTTGATCAGGCTGAACGCGGCTTTTCATTTCAACATGACGGTCCTCTTGACATGCGTATGAACCCTGATGCGGGACAACCTGTTTCTGAACGCTTAAAAAAAGTTTCTGAAAAAGATTTAACCTATATTATCCGTAGCTTTGGTGATGAACGTTT
>JAUZQR010000336.1 GCA_030950865.1 Mariprofundaceae bacterium
AAAGCAAGTCACTGCCCTGCTTGCCCACTCTTATATCCAACAAAACAACGTCTTGAGCATCCAAACATTGCACACGCACACCACGATTAAGCAACCCTAAATCGGCATCATAATCATGTTTGCGTGTCACCACCCGAATCACCTGCATACCCGATAAATCATCAAGCAAACGTAAAGCAGCATTCTGCACAACCAAATCACCATGATCCAATCGCCATTTTCCATTTTTTAAGGTTAAAATAATATCTTTATCACCCCGTTTCTGAATAATTATTTTCACAATCTCTTTCACTGCAATATGTGACCACACATCCATGCGCTGCGATTGCGATGTTGGCTGCTGCCAAAACCACAATACCGCCCATAACAACACTAAAATAGATACTGCCCACGCTACTTTTTTCATTTATTCAGAACTTTCCAAGAGGTGATTTAAACGCCACCAACGCCATAGTCCAAACAGCAAAATAAACAAAGGTAACCCAAACAACCACAGTGTTTTAAATACCAACTTCCCACTTTGGCTTAATGCCGCCAATGGGCGCTCTGTTACACCCCGCGAACGCAGCCCAATCAAATCCTCATCATGACTCAACCAATCCAAGCTATTCAAAGCCAATATTAATGCTGAACCATCCATAAATTCATCATCGAGCAAGCCTGGAGAGCCGAACACCAATAAACGCCCGTCCTTCACATTTGTTAGCAAATGACTCTTCCCACCTTGCGGTATTTTTTTAAATGCTGATGTCATCTCACCTTCAAATGCCAAAGCAAGCACCTGTGATTTCACCTGCAAACCGTCAAAACGTTTATCCATTTCTATCAAAGGGTAAACATCAAAGGGAGGCCCATCTTGCACCGCTGCCCACGGTGATGATTGCATCAAAATTTCGGCATTGTCACCTGTTGCCAATAATGGCGAAACAAACGGTATCGAAACCGACTCCAAACCTCGACTAATCACATGCGATTCGTTCAAATCTAAGACATTGGGCACAAAGGGGTAATCCACTTGTGATTGAAACACACCATTACGCACGACCACACGCTGCGCTCGCTTATCCATCACCAAACCAGGTTCCACAGATACCTTTAAATCCTCACGTACCCAATCATTGCTAGAAGGGTTAACAGCTTGCACATCAAAGCCTTTCGATAACGCGGGTCTCGCATTGCCTGCCAAAACCCAAACACCACCACCATGCATGCGAAATTGATCCAAATGAAAACGCCAAAGCTCTGATGGTGGTGATGTCATACCATCGACAATTACAGCTCGCACATCAACAGGCACATCGCCCTTGCTTAAATCCAATGATACAAATTCATAATCATCTTTCATCCATGCAGAAAAGCGATGTAGTTCATCTAATCTATGCGCACCAAAACTCGATGTTAAGCCAATCTTCACGCGACCTTTACCAGTCAACTTCTTACTTTTTTTAGTGAGCAGGTATTCAAAACCTTCTTCACTTTGCACCACAGAAATAACTTCCTTACGATCCAAGTATTCCAATACAATCGCCAAATAACCTTGTTTCACCTGCGCCCTATCATTTTCTATAAGCTGCACCTGCACCTTAGGAATATTCAAAGCCTTGAGCGAGGCCAATACATTAGCATTCGATGCAGGATCCATGACATCGAAGCCCATCTTACCATGTCCTGCCTCATAATAAGATTGCAACATATCCTCAATAAAACGCTGTAAACGCCCATAAGGCTGCGGCATATCTGATGTGATATAAGCGCGAATCATCAATGGCTCATCCAAGTTATCAAGTACCTGTTTGGTTGCATCAGACAAACTGTAAATTTGATCTTCTGTCCAATCACTGCGCATATGTGAAAGGTTTGCCAAGGTAAAAAGAAGCCCTCCCAACAACAATACAAGCAATACAAGCATCCATGCTGAACGACGCATGACTTTACGTTGATCTATCAATGCATTCTTACTCATTTAGCGCCACCTTCGACGTTCAAGCTCAAACCATGTTAAACTTAAAAATAGACCGCTCATGGTGATAAAAAACATCACATCGGACAAACGCACCAAACCACGCAACATCGACTGATAATGCGCTAATGGACTTAACAAGACCAACCAGTCTTGCACTGCTGGAGAAAAAGTTGGCATCGCCTTTGAAAGCAAAAATACCAACAGCAACATCACAAAACCAAGCACATATGCCACCACTTCATAACGGGTAATTGCCGAGGCATACAAACATACTGCGGCATATGATGACGCCAATAAAATAGCTGCCACATAGGATGCCAACACTTGCCCAATATCCAAGTTTCCCAACCAAGAAAGTGTGAGTGGATATAATAAAGTCAACGCGAGCAATACCACAATCTGCACCCACAATGCCAAATATTTTCCCCACACGATACTCATCGTGGTAATCGGCATGGTTGCCAATAATTCAAACGTACCACTGCGTTTTTCATCAGCTAGCATGCGCATCGCCATGGCTGGAATAAAAAACATCAATAACAAGGATAAAATGGAAAACCAACCTCGCATATCGGCTTGTCCAATCAGAAATAAATTACTTTCAAAGAAAAATCCGCATACGATTAAAAAGGCAATTGCCATCACATAACCCAAGGGGGTATCCATCACAATGCGCCATTCTTTGCGGCATAAGCTTGTGATTTGCATCCATGCCATGCTCATGAAGTGCCTCCCGTCAAACGATGAAAAACATCTTCCAGTGAAGTTTCTTGTGCGTGCATCTCAAGCAACACCCCACCCACTGCAACAACCGCTGAAAAAACCGACTCAGCCAAAGGAATGCTGTCATCTACATGTCGAAATGTAAGTTTTGTAAGCCCACTTTCTTCAACAGTATGCATGTCGACTTCACAGCCATCATATTGCTTGCATATCGCGGTCACCACAGCATCAGCATCACCGCGCATACAAACATCCAATACCAAGCCTGAAGATGAAAGTGCAATCAACTCATCCCGTGTTCCAAGCGCTCGTAATTCACCACCATCTATAATCATCATGCGATCACATACAGCGTCCACTTCCGATAATACATGTGAAGACAATAATACAGTTTTTTTCTCGCCCAAATGGCGAATAAGTTGGCGAATTTCAACCATTTGATTGGGGTCAAGCCCTGTTGTTGGTTCATCTAAGATAAGGCAGTCAGGATTATGCAACATACTTGCCGCCAGACCCACCCGCTGACGATAACCCTTGGATAATTCATCAATACGCTGATGTAATCGCCCCTCTAAACCACATGCAGCACTCATTTCACGAATTTTATCGTTTAATGTTGCTTCTGGAATGCCATACATACGCCCCATAAATGATAAGTGCCCATGCACGTTTAAATCACTATAAGAAGGTGCATGCTCTGGCAAATAACCGACTCGCCGCCGCACATGCAAATCCTGTTGAATATCAATGCCATCCATGCTTGCCGTACCCGATGATGGCGGCAAAAAGCAGGTTAACATTTTCATAGTTGTGGATTTCCCTGCCCCGTTAGGACCTAAAAGCCCCATCACTTCACCATGTCGAACATGAAAGCTTAAATCACGAACAGCATATTTCTCACCATATAAGCGGCTTAATTTGTCGGCTTGAATCATAGGTAGAGCATTCTAAAAGCTCTCGAAACAAGGTCAACTAACTACTTTGATTTAATTCTAAATCCAGTTGTACCCCATGCTCATAAAAATTTCTCAACCATTTACTTATTTCAGCAACTGGCTTGGGTCTACTAATGAAATAACCTTGAATAAAATCGCACCCCATAGCAGCAAGACTGTCCCAATCTTCACGGTTTTCCACACCTTCTGCCACCACTCGCAACCCCAAATTATGCGCCATATTCACAACGGTCTGCACAATCACTAAATCATTTTTATACTCATTCATACCCATGACAAAAGAACGATCTATTTTTAATTCATCCAGTTGCAAGTGCTTCAAATAAGCAAGTGATGAATAACCTGTGCCAAAATCATCTATCGATACATCAATGTTCATTTCACTAATTTTAGTCAATGTTTTTGAAGCTTGGTGTGGATCATCCATCAATGTATTCTCAGTAATTTCTAGCGCAAACACATGATCGGGTACTTGATATTTGCGTTTAAACTCCGCCACTCGCTCCACCACATGCTCTTCTTGTAAAAAATTGGCGGATATATTTATCGACACACTCACAGGCAAACCATCTTGATGCCATACTGCACACTGCTTCATGGCAGTTTCCAGCACCCACCATGTCATTGGAATAATCAATCCTGAATCTTCTGCCAAAGGAATAAACTGATCAGGAAAAACCATGCCTTTTTGTGGATGATTCCAGCGAATCAAGGCTTCTACCGACAAACGATGACTGCCATCCATCTGCACTTGTGGTTGGTAATAAAGCTCCATACCATTCGATTTAATCGCATGGTTCAATTCTTTGAGCAATGACATACGCTCAACGCTATTTTCATCTTGCATGACATCATAAACGGCTGTTTTTAAGTTCCTCTTCTTAGCATAATACATTGCCACATCTGCCCGACGCATCAATGTATCTAAATTATCACCATGAGTTGGAAACTCAGCAATGCCAATACTCACTTCCACTGAAAGTATCCTACCCTCACATTCAAATGGCTGACTTAGCACCTGTTGTAATTTTAACGCTACTTTTTCTGCGTCACTGACATCATTATTAAACAAAATAATCGCAAATTCATCACCGCCAAGCCGAGCCAAAGCATCCGATGCGCGCAATGAGCCAAGCAAACGTTCGGCAACCTCTCTAAGCACCAAGTCTCCAGCTTTATGACCAAGGGTATCATTGATATGTTTAAAATCATTCATATCCATAATAAGCAAACTACAGCACTTCTTCTGACGCGAGGACAGTTTAAACAACTGCTCTGATCGAGATAACAAAAGCCTTTTATTGGGAAGCCCTGTCAGGGCATCATGCATAAACTGGTGCTCCATACTGCGTCGTTGACGCTCCAACTCCAACGACAACTGACCAAGCTGCTGCTTCGACTCATCGCGTTGTTGTAAAACATGCCCCTGCCTACCATGCAATAATTTCAATAAGCTTGCTGCTGACATATCTGCAAGGTCTTGCTGTTGCATGACAATATCGACCTCTACTGTTTTAAAAAAGTCGGTTTTCTCCTGCCAGCAATCGCCTTCAATGAGTAATTGATATGCTTCTGATGGCTTATGAATACTACAACACATGTGCACAACATCAGTATTTGAACAATGTGCTGCAACGGTTTCTGCAAATACTTCAGCAAGCCTCTCATCCATACCAAGTGCCTGCACCAAGCCCAATATTTTATAATAAGCAATAATATTTGCAGGCTGTGGTATATCGAAGTCAATCTTTATAAGATTATCCATACTCAGCTCGCCCGATAATGGAAATAAAAACAAATGACACTTTCAAAGTGTTTCCAAACCTTAAGAAGTCTCATGTGATTCACCTGCACTGCTTTCCCCGATTACAATGAGTTCAGCAATATTTTCACGGTATTCACTCCATGAATGGCGAGAAACTGGATTACCAAAGGGATTGATAACAATCTGGAATTGACGAAGACAGCCGAAATCTTCCTCACGAGGAAATAACTTGCGAATAACATCCTGTAACGGATCACTCCAAACAAAACTTTCTTTTAATCGATAACCAATCCAAATGTAACCTTGAGCAAGCAGTTGTGCAGACAAGGCTTCCGCATCATCATCCAACGGTTTATCAACCTGTAAAACCTGCAAGTCCATTTCATCACTATCTCCAACATCGCCCATCAAATCGTCAATAGTATGCCGTAAAGTGCGTTGTAATTCATAGGAATCAGGGCTCTCTGAAGCGTACATGTGAAAGCTGGTATGTGCGACATAGGTCGCATAAAATTCATTGGGAACAAGCACATGAATTTCCATAGGAAGCTTGAAACGATGCAGTTCCTCCTGCAACAGACGTGCCTGCTCACGATTTTCAAGTATAGGGAAAACATCAGGCTTTGTACCTGCCTCCCTGATTAGGGTCACCATATGGGATAATACTGTAGATATGCTCGCATAAGCATGCGAGCGCAGGTGAGCCGAGCGCGACAGAAGAATCCGATTGGCATCAACAATATAATCGCGCAAAAAATTCATATCAGTGAAATTCCAAGCCACCATATTGATCTTAATGCGTTCATTAGCACCTTCTGTATCTGCACAACGATTGCGCAAATAAGCAACTTGTTCCGCGCACTCTTTCTCAGAAAGATCATCGAGTATTGTAAGCTCAACATACTCAAATTCATCCAGCAACCGCTGCAACAACAATGGTAAACTACCAACCCAACCAGTAATCAGAAGTTTCAGTTTGCTGCTATGCCCTGCCACGCGCAACCCAGCGGGTAGTTCTTCACAGATTGGCATCGGAAGATCATGCAAATGCTTAAGTGTGTAGAAGGTTTCAGCATGCAATGCA
>JAUZQR010000337.1 GCA_030950865.1 Mariprofundaceae bacterium
CGACATGTCCAC
This sequence comes from Mariprofundaceae bacterium, assembly GCA_030950865.1. Taxonomy (GTDB): domain Bacteria; phylum Pseudomonadota; class Zetaproteobacteria; order Mariprofundales; family Mariprofundaceae. Next base: position 13 of record JAUZQR010000337.1, read on the forward strand.
CCGATGCTGAAGCTTGGCGTTTGCATGCAAATCATGTCGAAGTAGATCAAAAAGAAGGTGTTTTAAATGCGCATGGCGCACGCTTTGATATTGCAGGTGTGCCAGTTTTGTACTCGCCTTATTGGCAACACCCGTTACGTCGAAAATCAGGAATTTTATTGCCTAATTTTTCCATGAGTCGTAGTCGAGGGACAGAATATGCATTGCCTTATTATTGGGCTCCGAGTGCAGATTGGGACGCAACAATTACGCCGCGTTGGATGACAGCGAGAGGTTTGATGGGTGAAGTCGAGGTTCGTCATGCTTCGGAGTATGGACGTGAAGAAATTCAATGGGCTGGGCTTGATGATACGCTAACGCAAGGTTATCGCCAGCATATACAAACCCGCATTACACGTTCTTTGCCTGAAAATTGGCAGCTTCATGCTAATATTAACCATGTGTCAGATCGTTTCTTTTTATCAGATTTTGCACTTGATGGGGTGACAAATACGACGCGTTATTTAAGCAGTGATGTGGGCGTTTCTTGGTTTGGAGAAAATGCTGACCTTAGTTTAAATACACTTTATCAGCAGGATTTGACCAAGCTGAATGATGATACAACCTTACAAGTGTTGCCAAGGTTGGAAAGCCATTATGCTTTGCCTGTTGGTGATGTAAGGTTGCATATTGATCAACAATCAACCCGCTTTGACCGTAATATTGGTGTGGATGGCTGGCGTGTAGAAGTGCACCCATGGTTGGAATTACCCTTAAACATGCAAGGTGGAGCTGTAAATGGAGCATTTCAGTTGGGTGTTCGTCGTTTACAATATGCTCAGTTAAACAATTTACCTGCAACGAACCAACAGAATACACGCACAGTATACGATGCGAGCTTTGAAATACGCAGTGCGTTTGAACGCATCAGTGAAGATAAGCGTTGGCGACACGGTATTACACCTATCTTGCGTTATGATTTAGCCAGTGCGCCGAATCAAACAGGGTTAGTGAACTTTGACTCTGGATTTGGCAAGCTTACCTTGAATAACCTTTTAACGGGCAACCGCTTTACTGGCTTGGATAGATTTGAACGCATGAACCGTATAAGTTTTATGCTTGAAACTGATTTGCAACATAAAGGTAAGTCCGATGATATACCTCTAAATATACTGACAGCACGTGCGGGAATTGCCTATGATATGTTACGAGAGAATGTAGATTCAGGCTTGCAAACGGCAGTAGCACGACCTTTCTCCAATCTTGTAGGCGAATTAATCATTTCACCCATACATGGTATGACAGTTGATGCCAGTGGTCAGTATGACCCAACGAATAAATTTTGGGGTACAGCACAGGCAGGTTTGCGCCTAAAGCATGCAGATGGGCATCAATTTCATGTACGCTGGCAACGGATAGATCAGCGTTATAGTACACCGACTGAGCTTATTAGTGGCGGACTTGATGTGAAGGTCGCGCCGCGCTGGAAGGCATTTGGGCGTGTTCAGTATGATGCTCGAATTAAGTCGATGCAGCAGTCATTGGCAGGAGTCCACTACCAACATAGTTGCTGGGACTTTAAGCTCGAAGGCTATCGTAACTTGAATGGCGGCAGTACTGGTCAGGCAGATATTGGCTACCGTTTCTTGCTCGGCTTTAAAGGGCTGGGTAGCGTCGGGGACAGTTAGTTATTACTGGATAAATCACAGCGATAAGTGATATTATTAATTTTGGGGTTTTCATGCGTTTTAAAGCTTATTTTAAGATGGTATTTTTGTTGTGTGCATTGTTTATATACGCTCCTTTAGTCCAGACTGAAGCAAGTGCCAATGAAGAGGGCGCTATTGAACTGGATGGCATTGCCGCAACTATTCGAGGGCAAGCGGTTACATGTTATGATGTTGAGCGTGGCATGCAGATATTGCGTAAGCAATTACAGCGCTCTGGCATGAGTCAGTTGGATCACAATCAGCTTTATCAACGCGCCTTAAATACAGAGATTATGTCTCAATTACAGAAACATGAAGCTCACAAACTAGGTATTAAGGTCACTGAAGCAGAAGTAGATAGCACTATTGAAAATATCGCAAAAAATAATCGTATTGATATCAAGCAACTTAAAGAAGCCTTGCAAGCACAAGGTGTACGTTTTAGTGATTATCGCGACAATTTTAAAAAGCGTATGCTGAATAACAAATTGATTGATATTGCTGTGCGTGGACGACTTAAAATTAGTGATGAGGCGATGCGAGAGTATTATCGTAAATATCTAAAAAACCCCAAACCTATTCGTGAAATTCATTTGGCGCAGATATTTATTGGTGTGGAAAGTGGCTCCACTATGGGTGCTGTGAAAAAGAAACAGAGAACAATTGCAGCGGTGCGTGAAAAACTACTTGCAGGTGCAGATTTCTCAGATTTGGTAACGTTATATTCGCAAGCGCCAGATGCCTCTACGGGCGGTGATATGGGATGGTTTTCACTCGGTGGTATTTCCCCTGCTTTTGCCGAGGTATTTAAGCTTCCTATAGCAGGTTATACACATGTTATTCGTTCAACTGCAGGCTTTCATATTGTGAAAATATTGGAAGAGCGCTGGAAGAAACCTGAGCTTGGTGAAAGTCGTGATGAAGTGCATGCTCGCCATATTTTGTTGAAGGTGCCTGATCAGGCAGATGAAGCGATGCGCGCTAAAATTATGGATAGAGCCCAGAATATTGCGCGTGATATGCAAAAGGCCGATGACGAAGCTTTTGCAACACGCGCCAAAGAAATCTCTCAGGGTCCAAGTGCGAGTCGAGGTGGAGATTTAGGCTGGTTTAAACGTGGGCAAATGGTTGCGGCATTTGAAGATGTGGCATTTGCATTGAAACCGGGTGAAACCAGTGGTGTTGTGACATCGCCTTTTGGGCTGCATATTATTCGTGTGGTTGAGGAACGTCATGTTGACCCGAACAGCTTTGAGGCAAGGGAAGATCAAATTAAGCAGATATTGACCAATGCGGAAATGCAAACCCAAGTGCCTCATTGGCTAGCATCGTTAAGAGCAAAAGCGGTCATTACAAAACAATCCTGTCCACAGTTAGAGCGCATGGGAAGTTTGCAGGAAGGTGCATCTAAGGCTCCTTGATGTTACCAATGCTGATTACATTAGGTGAGCCATCTGGTATTGGCTCTGATTGCGTGCTTCTTGCTCATCAAGCGCAGCCTGAGTTATTTTCGGATATACGCATTGTTGCACCTGCTTCATGGTTACAGTTGCGAGCCAAAGAATTGGGCATTGATACAACCATTGAAGCGATTGAATCACTACAAACGAAGTGTAATGACAGCTCTGTATTGTATTGCTGGAACCCATTGTCCACAGAAACACAAGGGGTAGTAGCGCCAATTTCGGGCAAGCCAGACATAAGAACAGCGCATGCTGTGATTGCTTGTATTGAGGCGGCAGCATTGGCTTGCATGAATGGTGAAGCAGCAGCACATGTCACAGGGCCTATTGAAAAAGCAGTATTACGCGATGCGGGCTTTGATTTTCCTGGTCATACAGAATTTTTAGCGCATTTGAGCGAAGACTATTCAGGAAAGACATGCGATATTGTGATGATGCTTGCATCCAAGGTGTTACGTGTTGCTTTGTTAACCACGCATATGGCAATCAGTGATGTATCATCGAGTTTATCTATCGAACAAACCTTGCGTTGTATTCGAATTACACATGCTGATTTACAGCAACGTTTTGGTATATCCACGCCTCGTCTAGGCATGTGTGGTTTAAATCCCCATGCTGGTGAACAAGGGCACTTTGGACGTGAAGAAATTGATATTCTTATGCCTGCTGTATTGCAAGCTAGAGAATTGGGCATTGATATTTCCAATCCATTGCCTGCGGATACATTATTTTCAGCACAAATGCGCGATCAATTTGATGCGATTGTGTGCTGTTATCATGATCAGGCATTGATTCCGATTAAGGCATTAAGCTTTGGTGATGCAGTGAATGTGACATTGGGTTTACCCTTTATCCGTACCAGTGTGGATCATGGTACGGCATTGGACCGTGCAGGAAGTGGAAAAGTGTCCTACAGTAGCCTTGTGGAAGCGATTAAATTGGCTCACTTTATGCGAGAGAAGTCTAGCGTATAGATGGAAGCTATTGGCAAGGAGGTTGGACATGGTGCTAAATGATTTGAATGGTCAGTTGTTATTGGCAACACCGAGCCTGCAAGAGCGCCAGTTTAAAGATAGTGTTATTCTGCTTTGTCACCATGATGAAGAGGGCAGTATGGGCTTGATTGTTAACCGTCCACAAGAAGTTACGATTCGTGATGTTTTAGAAGATATTCAGCTTTCTCCCAATGAAGATGCCTTAAAAACATTTCCAGAACACCGTTTGGTATCCTATGAGGGTGGTCCAATGGATTCGTTCCGTGGTTTTGTATTGCATGACGGTTGGCATATGTATGAGTCAACGATGCAGATTACGCCAGAATTACACCTCACAACATCACGCGATGTATTGGAAGAGTTGGCACAAGGGCTTGGTCCAGAGCATTTTATGTTGATTTTGGGTTATGCAGGTTGGGATGCGGGACAGCTTGAGCAGGAACTGATGGATAATTCGTGGCTTATTGTTGGTTCAAGTCATCATCTTATTTTTGAAACAGCACCAGAGCATCGCTGGGCACTTGGCGCACAAAGTATGGGCATTAGTAAATCGCATTTATCATCACAGATAGGTCACGCCTAATTGAGCTATTGAACCTATCGCTTGCGCCCCTATGATATTGCTTTGAATACAAGTTTTAGGGAGGCTGTTGATGCACATTTTAATCGTTTACCATTCTGATTATGGCAGTACAGAAAAAATGGCGCAGGCGATTGCAGCTGGGGCTTCTGCCAATCAGCCCGACTGCCATGTTAGCATCAAGCAGGCTGCCGACACGGCACTCAATGATTTGCAACAAGCAGATGTTATTTTCTTTGGTTCGCCCGTGCATATGGGCTCCATGGCATGGCAGGTGAAAGATCGGAAGAGCA
>JAUZQR010000338.1 GCA_030950865.1 Mariprofundaceae bacterium
TATTGATGGGGTATTAAAGAATTTCGGTATGCCCATGGGTGCGATTGAATTGGCAGATCGCGTGGGTCTGGATATTTGTCTGCATGTGGGTGAGCATTTAAGTGGAGCACTCACAGGAAAGGGGCAATTCGCCATGCCAGACTGGTTTGCCAAGATGGTGGCAGATGGGCTGCTTGGCGAGAAAAGTGGTTCGGGATTTTATACTTATAACAAAGGAAAATGCCAAGGGGTGAATGAAGCCTTGGATTCTTATTTACCATCAGATGCATCGCCAGCGGCGTATGCCAATGCCGTACATGAAAAAGAATTTGATGCGAATATGAAAGACGATGCTTTTGTCATGGATGGGCAGGCAGTGATTGATACATGTCTGATTCCGATGTTGCTTGAATCGTTACGTTGCCTTGAAGAAGGTGTGTTGGATAGCGTAGAATATCTGGATGCGGCTTTGGTCTATGGTATTGGATTTCCACCATTTCGTGGTGGTTTATTGTGTTATTTTTCTTCGCGTGAACGCTCCGAATTACGCCAGAGCATTGCCGATTTAGGCTTTGAGTTACCTGTGAATTTGGAGGTGTTAGATGAATTCGCCTAGCGCCGATGAAACTTTTTCACCCAGTGATAGAAATGATATATCACAGGCTGAAAAAGCCTCATCAACTGACTTGTTTCATGCTAAAGAATGTACAGGGCTGGAACGGGCTGGACAAGTTTCATGCCTGTCTGATTTGTTGTTAGAATCACCTTCGCAATGGTTGGATAAACCTTTATTACGCTCCCGTAAAACGAATGGAGAATGGGAGCAATGGTCGCGCATTAAAGTGCAGCAAGCGGTTTTGCGTGTGGCGGCATGGCTAGAGAAACAAGGCATAAGGCCAGGAGATCGTGTGGGGATATTGGGGCACAATTGCCCTGAATGGCTGATTGCGGACTATGCTATTTTGCGCATTGGTGCAGTGACCGTGCCTGCTTACTTCACAGATAGTGCTGAAGCGGTGCAGTATGTTTTTGATGATGCAGGTTGCTCATTATTGTTGGTAGAGGAGGGCGCGCAGCAGGCAAAACTGGATGGTTATGATAAACCAATGCTGGTATTTCATGGGAAAACCGATTCATTGGCTGTGATTGCTAGTGATGATGCATGGGATGGGCAGCTACAAACGCCATGCCCCACACGTGATGATTTGGCGACTTTGATTTATACATCGGGCACAACAGGGCACCCCAAAGGTGTGATGTTGACCCATGGTAATCTATTATCGGATGTTTGGGCTGGCTTGGGCGGCGTACCTATATTTCCAGATGATCTATTTTTATCCTTTTTACCTGTATCACATGCTTTTGAGCGCACCGTTGGACACTTCTTACCTATGGCATGCGGCTCTGAAATCGCCTATGCCGAAGATGTCACTACCTTAATGAGAGATATGCCTGAGGTGCAACCTACCGTGATGATTTCTGTGCCACGTTTGTATGAAAAAATTTATGCGGGTGTGCATGCCAAGATGGAGGCTTCAGTGGTCAAACGTTTCTTGTTTGAACAAGCGCAGTCACTGGGTATGCAACGTTTTGAATTGCGCAAGAAAGGCGAAGATTTGCACGGCTTGAAAGCGAAGTTGTGGAAACTTCTGGATGGTATTGTGAATGCCAAGTTACGCGCCAAAATGGGTGGGCATTTGCGCGTGTTTGTTTCGGGTGGGGCGGCTTTAAGCCCGCGCATTGCGAACTTTCTTTTGGCGGCAGATATTATTGTATTACCAGGTTATGGGTTGAGTGAAACATCACCTGTATTAACGGTGAATATCGAAAAAAACATCAAACCAGCCAGTGTTGGTCCCGCATTGCCTGGTGTGGCGTTAAAGCTTTTGGATGATGGTGAGCTTTTGGCAAAAGGCGATATGGTGATGCAGGGTTATTGGCAAAAAGACGCTGAAACCAAAAAAGTGCTGGATGAAGATGGATGGCTGCATACGGGTGATATTGTTGAGATAGACGATGATGGTTATGTGTTTATTGTGGATCGAAAAAAAGAAATTATGGTACTTTCCAGTGGTGAAAATGTACCGCCGGCACTGGTTGAGCAACACTTAACCCATGATCCATGTATTGAACAGGCCATGGTGATTGGTGAAGGTCAGGCATGGTTATCGGCGCTATTGATTGTGAATGAAGAGCAATTGCGGTTGCGTTGGCGTGGTAAGAAACGCGCATTGCCTGAAAATTGGCGTGAAGATGCAGCGCTAAAACGCTGGCTATTGAAGCGTATCAAGCGTGAGTCGCAGGATTTGGCGAGTTATATGCAAATACGAAAACTGCTTTTGCTATCAGAAGAATGGACGCAGTTAAATGGCTGTTTAACACCAACATTAAAGCTTAAACGTCGGCATATTTTAGCTTTACATCAAGATGAAATAGATGCTTTTTATGCGTCGTCGGAATCCAAGTGACGTTTGATATGATGGTGTCCATAACGCCAGTAAGCCACTGCTGCAATGATAGCCGCGATGCTCAGTGCGATAATTAAACCCCACAGACCAAATTGATGCAAAATGCTCATGGCAGCCATGCCTAAGAAGTGACCAATGGTATAAATAACAATGGCCCAAATGATGCAGTTGATGATTTGAAGAAAGAAAAAGCGCCAAAACTCAATGGAAGAGCAGCCAAAAAGAATGGCTGCAGCTAGACGCGTGCCATATAAGTATTGAAAAATAAAAATAGACCAATGGGCATATTTATTAAGAATAATATTAGCTTTTGGGACATGCCTTTTAAGCATAGGTATGGCATTGATGATTCTTTTGCCGCGCCAACGACCCAAGGCAAAAAAGAATAAATGCCCAATAAATGCCCCGCATGCTGCGACAACAATCACCTTCCATGTTTCCAATACGCCAGCTGCTGCCAATGCTGCGGCAACGATAAACACCGTTTCCCCTTCGATAAATGTCCAGATAAATACAGCCCAATAGCCATACTGTTCGACAAATTGCTGTGCCCATTCCATGCGAGCACTATAACGTGCGGTAATAAAAAAGGTATGTGGATTGCAAACTGGAAGTGGTTAGTCTTGCGGCATGTCTGTTTATACTGAACTTACCCACGAAAATATTTCTCATATTTTGGAAGACTATAGCCTAGACGCATTGCAATCCTTTGAGGGCATTGCTGCGGGCATTGAGAATAGCAATTTTTTTATTGATACCGAACAAGGGCGTTTTGTGCTCACGGTGTTTGAGCGCATGGATGAGCAAGAATTGCCTTATTTCATGCGTTTGATGTGCCACTTGGCTGCCAAAGGTTTGTCATGTCCTGATGTCATGCAACGGCGAGATGGCTCTCTTTTGTTTGAGGTTCAGGATGAAGGGGGTGCTGAGAGAAAAGTGAAATGGGGGTGCATTGTTTCGTGTTTATCAGGCAAAACACTGGATGCGCTTAATAGCGTGCAATTATATGCGTCAGGACAAGCTTTGGCGCAGTTACATTTGGCAGGAGAATCATTTGCGGAACAACGAGCCAATCCTACGGGGACAATCTGGTTGCAAGAGCATGTGGATAAAGTGTTACAAGGCACAGCGAAAGCCTATGGCGATGTGACGGCGAACTTGTTGCGGGATGAGTTAGAAAGTCAGCGCTTACAATTGTGGGATGACTTGCCACGAGGTGTGATTCATGGGGATTTGTTTGTTGATAATATTTTGTTTGATGGTGATAAAGTATCGGGAATTATTGATTTTTATTATGCGCATACTGCCCCGTGGGTTATGGATATTGCTATCACACTCAATGCACAAGCTGTGATACTTAACCATGATGACGATAGCCGAATTCAGGCATTCTTGTCAGGCTATGAATCAGTCAGAGAATTACAGGAAGATGAATTTCAAGCTTTGCCAACCCTGTTGCGCTTGGCTGCTTTGCGTTTCTGGGTGTCGCGTTTGTATGATGCGTTGTTTCCGCGTGGTGGTGCGATGACACAGACCAAAGATCCTGAAGAATATCGCTTAAAATTGTTGTTTCATCGCGGAGAATAGCGCAAAAATGGCACTGGAAAGCGTGGTAAAAAATAGATGTTAGTAGATTGAACTTATATTTTATTGCGGATGTATTAGACAATGTGCCAAATAAATCTAGGCTTCACATTTTTTAGAATATAGAGCTTTAAGGAGTGGTTATGATTTTTCGTATTTTGAGTGCTGGAATCTTGATGTTCGGTTTATTGGTTTCTAGTAATGTTTATGCAGGTGAGCTTAAAGTTGCGTTTGTGGATGTTAAAAGTGCGATTGAAAATACGGCGCAATATCGAAACGGACTTAAGACTCTTGAAAAGATGAAAGTTTCTAAACAGAAAGAGCTGGAATCACTTCGTGATAAAATCAGTCAAATGGATAAAGATTTATTGAATCAATCGATGGCAATGTCTCCAGATAGATTGGCTGGAAAACAACAAGCAATTAACAATATGAAAAAAGATTTTCAGCGCAAGCTTCAGGATGCTCAAGATGCGATGACAGCGGAGAGAAATCGCTTGTTGCAGGGTATTAACACGAAATTTGGCGCAAAGATTCGCGAGCTAGGCAAGCAG
>JAUZQR010000339.1 GCA_030950865.1 Mariprofundaceae bacterium
GAAAAAGCAGCACATTTACTATTATCCAAATCCTGATATAGAAATCACAATGAGAGCACAAGTCCTTAATGCACCTAAGAAATCGATAAAAAACTTAATCACCAATCAAGGTGGATTTAGTTTTTATCAATTCCTCATGCACATCAACAACTTGTACTCTTTATTGCGATTCTATATCGGGATTTGGGTATTAGAAATAACTCAATATTTCAATTAGCGATAAATATCGCTATTAAGGTTATTATTAAATCTCCATAAAATTCTAATTAAAATCAAGTAGGGTGAGGCGTCACCGCCTCATCCCTCTCACAGAACCGTACGTACGGACCTCGTATACGGCTCATGTAAACTTCACATTATAATATTTGGTTTTATTATAAACAAACCAGCCCGTTTTTACACCGCCTATTGAGTATAGTTTTAATTCTTCAAACCAGCTATTTGGCATAGAAAGACTAGCCAGAGGACTTGCTGAATTACGCCATGAGCTCATTTTAATAAACTTAAATTGCGATTTATATTTCAACTGTCTTAGCCGTCGGTGTAGCCTTGTTGGCTTTTTCCAAAGTTTCAACTGAATTGACCTCAGTCTACGCCTTATCCAGCTAGCAAGTTTTAAGAATTCTCTTTTACAATTGGCTATACTAAAGTAATTGGAAAAACCTCGAATAGTAGGATTCAATCTTTTGATAATTGAACTTATATTCATACCGCTATTGCGTTTGGTTAGACCTTTGATTTTCTGCTTAAAGCTTTTAAGCTTCGCATCTTGGATACGTGTAAAACCACTTCCAATAATCACACCCAGAAATTTAATCCCATCATCACTATGAGCAATGTGAGTTTTCTTCTGGTTTACTGTGAGCTTTAAATCCTTCTCTAGTATTTGGGTCGCTTTTATTAAAGCATTGTCTGCAGCACTGGAACTTGTACATAATATAAGAATGTCATCAGCATAACGCACTATTCTGTGGTTGCGCCTTTGCATTTCTTTATCAAATTCATCAAGGTAAATATTTGCCAACAATGGACTTATTACCCCACCTTGTGGACTACCTACAACACTGGCTTCCCAGTTTTTACCAATCATAACTCCACTGTTTAAAAACTTTTTGATTAAGTTTAATATACTGCCATCAGTCACGTGTTTTCTTACACTTTTGATGATTAAATCATGGTCAAGTGTATCAAAACATTTTGACAAATCCATATCCACAACAAATTTCCTGTCATATCTACGTATGAATAGGGTCGCTTTGCTTATGGCATCATGGCAACTTTTATTCGGTCTATAACCATAACTGGATGGATGAAAACCTGAATCAAAGATGGGCTGGAGGATATTCAATAGTGTTTGTTGGACTATTCTATCTCGAACTGCGGGTATTCCTAACAATCTTACGCCGCCATCAGCTTTGGGTATTTCTACCCGTTTTACTGGTAAGGGCTTGTATTGTTTGGTTTGCAATTCTTGTTGTAGCTGTATGAGATTATTATCCAGTTCATCAGCAAAATTACTCAGGCTCTGCTTATCTATTCCTGCCGCGCCTTTTGCTTTTTTGACTTTGATGAACCCTTCATATAGCGCATTGTAATTTAACATGCGGCCATATAAGCTATAATATTTCTTCATCTACTACTCTTGTATTACTTTTGGTTTGTGGTAAATTTATACAACTTTACTCCAATCATTGGTGCTTCTTCAATAACTAATACAGTGGTACTAGCCCTTGTGGACAATCTGACTGTAGTGATGTTATTTACTGTGCTGTTCAGCCCTTTGTGTTAGCTTGGTTTTCAATACTCGCCATCTCAAAGGTGCTTGCCTTCGTCAAGACAATTGTGAACCAATAATTGTTTTAATTTATATTCATTTACACTTAAAGTTTACTTCACCCCTTCGCAATCAATAACGGCTTTTGACCATTATGACCCTAACAAATTATATTGTTAGTCAGCTTAGTTTTATCCTCCACACCATTACTGGCTTTCACAGGCTATGCCTTAATAACTACTACGGGTTCATCTGCCACCTCACACCAACATTAATCTCGAATAGCTTCTTGAATTAATGCTCCCAACATATTTCATTGGATGCGATGCCAGGCTTCCTTGGTTACTACACCAGTTCCTGTTAGAAATTCCACCCTCAATCACTACTTTGGTTGGATGAAAGTATTGGGCTTTGCGCTATTTTGCACGCTTACCCACCAAAACAGCCGAATCTGGTTCATTTGCATTGTGTACTTCTAACTTCCTATGGCTTCCTTCAGACCCAACAGTTAGCCCGTTACGCCCTTGCCATTCGGATTATCTTCCCCTTTCATCAAGGGTGATTCTGCTTTCTTTCAAGCAGACGGGTTTGCTGGCTTCGCCAAGCAAACAAAAAAGGGCACTCAGTGCCCTTTTTTATGCTTTTTCAATCATAACACCCTTTTGGTATTTAGATTGCTTTAATATAAATCTCCAA
>JAUZQR010000034.1 GCA_030950865.1 Mariprofundaceae bacterium
AAATTTATCTTCTGTTGCAGAATAAGCATGATTGTTTAGATAATTCACCAACATGCCACCCTTGGTTGTTTGAACGCCAAATGAGTTAATGGGCGAAAAAGCTTCTGCGATTTTACGTGCGCGAAATGTATTCATTATAACACCTCCAAATCGATAGTTGAATGATAGTTTGCCCCACGAGACTCATGAAGTGATCCAACTCACGAAATCACCTAGTATTCTGGAGGAAGCATACTTAAGGAAGCTCTGAATAAGTCATGAACTTATCAGTTGGGAAAAGATAAGAAATATGAAATGTTGAAATAAATCTTTTTTATAGGAGACAAAAAAGCATGGAAATCACCTTAAACCACACCATTATTCCTTCCTTTAATAACGTTGAATCAGCCAAATTTTATGAGCACATCTTTGGTTTTGAGTTTGTAAAAGAGTGGGGGCATTTTGCTGTTGTGAAAGTCAGCTCAACGCTAACGCTGGATTTTCAAACAAAAAAGGCGTTTTCATCCATACATTATGCGTTCAAGGTCAGTGATGAACAATTTGATCAGATATTCGCTCGCATTCAAAACAGTGCTATTGCATACGGCAGTGAGCCATACGATTTAGAGAATGGTCAAATCAATCATAAATACGGTGGTCGAGGTGTATATTTTAAAGACCCCAACGCTCATGTGCTTGAAATCATCACAACAGATTACATCATTGATTGATATACTTCTGCGCGATGTGGTGATTAAAATTTGCCGCAAACAGCGGTATCCATTCTTCGGCAGCCTCATCAGGTGTTAACATACGCGCACAATTCTCCCATTGCTGCACACGATAAGCTTCAATCATGCGCATCTGCAACATCATACGTTCACGAAAATCATTGGCATAATCAGATGTCCGAGATTTACTAACATTTAAATTCTTCATGCCGTTATTATCGCATATGATATGCCATGCACGAAAGTGGAAAAGACTCCTCTTGTGGGGTGATATTTTCGCCATTCATGCATGTGTTCTATACATTTTTAGCACCTACTCCATCAAAATAATAGCAAAGGGAGAAGGGCTTAGCCCGTGGATTTATTATACTTATTTAAGTTGTGAATGTTGCTTGCTAAGGAAGCTCTGAATAAGTCTGCATGAAGCAGATTGTGATTCAAAATATTCAAAACAATGATTGCAACTGAGTACAAAATCTCCATGAATCTTGCACTGGCATCCGTTGCCATGGTGTGTATGGTTAGCTTGATGATGACGCTCTACTTTGACCACTCACAAGCATGCGACTTAAACGACTAGAATTATCTGGTTTTAAATCATTCGTTGACCCTACAAAAATTGAGTTGGGTAACGGCATCAATGCCATTGTTGGGCCCAATGGTTGCGGAAAATCCAATATTGTTGATGCTATTCGCTGGGTATTGGGCGAACATTCTGCACGTCATTTGCGTGGTGGCGTGATGGATGATTTAATCTTTCAAGGCTCTGAAACACGTCCACCAGTCGCGATTTGCGATGTCGAGCTGACCTTTGCTGTACAGCGCGGAAAGCTGGCTCCACCTTATCATGATATGGATGAAATTCGCATTCGCCGCCGTTTGCTACGTGATGCTGGCTCTGATGCATTTATCAATGGCAAAATGGCTCGCCTAAAAGATATTGTTGATTTATTTCTTGATACAGGTGTATCGACACGCGCTTATGCTATTGTCGAACAAGGCTCGATTGCACGCATGATTACTGCCAAACCCGAAGAGCGACGGCAGCTATTGGAAGAGGCTGCTGGGGTGATGAAGTACCGCTCGCGCCGCAAAGAAGCTGAACGAAAAATGAACAGCACACGTCAAAACATGGATCGCATTGAAGATTTGCTTGAAGAAGTACGCACCCAATGCCGAAGCTTAAAACAACAATCATCACGTGCCGAACGCTTTAAAACCATGCAGGATGAATTTGAACATGCCCAATCCAAGACATTAGCGATTCGTTTTCAACAACAACAAGAGCAATTGCTCACATTTGAAAAACAACTTGAGCAAGCCCAGCAACAGGTTGAAGAAGAAGAGGCAAAACATATTCATGCAGAGCGTTTGCTCACCCAAGGTCGCCGTGCTGGGGTATTGCATGATGAAGAGGTGCAACAAGCACAAGAAAAATTGCGTTTATTTGAACAACAGCGTGCCACATTACAACAACAAGCCGAACGTGTTGCTGGTGAACGGCGATTATTGCTAGAGCGTAAAGAGATGCTGCAACAGCGTATGGATGAAAATGCATTGCGGCAAAAGCAATTACAGGGTGATGTTGCCGATATTAAAACACAATTACACGAACAAACCGATGAAGCCTTGCAAGCGCATCGTCGTGATGCCGAGACCCAACTCAATATGGCGCAAGACATGTTGCAAGAAGTACGCGAAAAACGCGATGCCTTGCTGCGAGAATTGGAGCAATTGCGTAGCCTATTTAACGATTTGAAACAACGCCGCCAACAAGCCGAATCACATGTGCAACGTTTGTTGGACAAACAAACCCAGCATCAAACACAACTGCAACAATTCAGCGATAAAGAACACGAAATGCAACAAGCATTAATCGCGGCAAAAGAGCAAGCAAGCCAAGCATCGCAAAACCAAAAAGATGCTGAAATAGCAATCCATGATGGGCAACTACGCTTGGATCAGTGCCGCGAACAGCAACAGCAAACAGCAGCAGAGCGTCAACAGGCAGAGCAGATATTACGCGCTTTAAATGGTGAAATTCAAGAGCTTCAAGCCCAGTTACAACAGCAAAATATGCCCAATGAATTGCGTAACGACATACACAAGCTTGGTGGCTTGTGGGTGGATGAAAACCTTGATGTGCCTGAAGGTTTAGAATTGGCGGTGGCTGCAGTATTGCGCGGCAAAGAAGGCGATGTAAGCCTACCAAAACAAACCACACTGGCGATGTGGAAAGATATGTTTACACAAGCCCAAGATAGCCCCATTGCCATGCACATAAATCCTATGCAGATAGCGCAGGATATTGAACAGGATAATTTGGCTGAACAACTGAACTTGGATACAAGCCACCCCTTATATGCCATGTTTTGCCATGCACTTCTTTGCCATGATATTTTTGCTGCAGCCGTTCCCAAATATGGTTGTGTGGTAAGCCGTGATGGTTGGTGTTTGGCATCCGATGGCTGGCTGATTCCTCCTGCCAAGAGCCAAACTGCGCGACGCCTAACACTGCAACGGCGTTTGCAAAGCTGCGAATCAAAACAAACCACTGTCGAAAAAAATATGCAGGATGCCGAGCAAGCTGTTGAAGCTGCTGACATGGCATTAACAACGCAGCAGCAGCAATGGCAAAGCATTCACCTTGCCGCAACACAGGCACAAAGCGAAACTCAGGCTGCCCAAGCATTGTTACAACGCCTTCAAGACGAGCAAAGCAGTTTGAGCTCACGCCATACACACACACAAAGCGATGCAGAAACCACCGAAAACGAATTGCAGCACTGGCAGCAGGAATTGGGGAATATAGGCGCAATGGATGCCCAACAGTTGCAACAGGCTGAACAAAAACTGGATGCAGAGAACCTAATTCAACAACAGTGTGAGCAACAATGGCAACAAGCGCGTTCATCACAAGCGCATGCCGATCAAGCCTTGGCACTGCACAAGCAAACCATCCAAAGCCTTGCGCGCGATGAAAAGCGTATGCAGCAAGAGATTGAACAACTGCAACAACGACAACAACAAGATGCCCAGCAATATAGTAAAACTGAAGCGGATATTACCGCAAGTCAGACGCATACAGATCTTGATATGCAATTAGAAGCTGCCCATGAAAGTGTTGAGTCAGCGCATCGCACACTCACCGATATGAGGCAACAAGGACATGCCCTGCAAAAGCAATTGCATCAATATGAACAGGATGAACAAGCAGCGCGTAAACAGGTACAACAGGCTGCTGAAGCCAAACAACAAATTGCGATTCGCCAAGCCAGTGAACAAGCACGTTTACAAGATTTAAATGATGAAATTGAGCAGCGCTGCCAACTTACCAGTCAACAATTACTGCTAAAACATGACAACCTAAATAATGAAGATATGGAACAGATATTACGCCATAGCCGTGAATTAGAAGACCGCCTATCTCGTTTTGGTCCTGTGAACTTATTGGCGATTGATGAATTCAAAGAGGCATCTGAACGCGAACAGTTTTTAGCTGAACAAGTTGCCGACTTAGAAGCCAGTTTGAACACCTTGCACGATACCATCAATCGCATTGACCGCACCACCCGTCAACGTTTCCGAGATACATTTGATAAAACCAATGCTTATTTCAAACAAACATTTCCACGCTTGTTTGGTGGTGGTCGCGCAGAATTAAAGCTGGATTCAGATGATGTGCTCACTGCTGGTGTAGAAGTGGTTGCCCAACCACCAGGCAAGCGTTTACAAGACATTACATTGCTCTCTGGTGGGGAAAAGGCACTGACTGCCGTAGCTTTGGTATTTTCAATTTTTCGTATTAATCCAGCACCGTTTTGTATTCTTGATGAAGTCGATGCGCCATTGGATGATGCCAATGTTGGACGTTTTGCCGATATGATTTCTGAATTTTGTGAAGATGTGCAATTTTTAGCGATTAGTCACAATAAAATCACCATGCAAAAGGCCGACCAATTGATTGGTGTTTCCATGCCAGAGCCTGGTGTGTCGCGTATTGTGAGTGTAGATATGTCCGCGATTCCTGAATAGATGTATCACAGGAGCTTGCCGAACGATCCATTCTGTTCCATGCTTATAGATATGAAATATCTTATGATTCTCTCCCTTATCTTTATCTCCCCTGCTTGGGCGGAAGAAAACACACCGCAAAAAGAAACACTTATAAGTCTATCTGCGACATCCAGCATTAATTTACCCAATGATGAAGCAGTCGTAAATTATCGCATGGAAGCCACTGGTATGTATGCCGATGCGCTAAGAAAAAAGGTTAATCGCATGAGCCGCCTTATTCATCAACAGTTAAAAGGCGCAAAGGGCATCAAACAAACCACATTAAGTCGCCGCATGGAAATGCGTTGGCGCTATGATAAGTTGAATAGCCGACAAGTCCGTGATGGCTGGAGGCTCGTGCAAACAGAACAGCTTGTAAGCAGCAGCCTTGATGCTATTCCCGATTGGGTTGATAGACTTGAAAAGGCAGGAGCACATCTGAATCAGTTGAGCTTTCGCATTTCAGATGCAACATTAAAGGCAACACAAAATAGCTTGCGTTTACAGGCTATTCAAAGCTTTCGCCATAAAGCGAATAGTCTTACCAAAGCCTTGGATGCAACATCTTTCCGCATTATACAGTTGCAAACAAGCCAACAACGCCCTGTTTATCGCATGCGCCAAGAGATGCCTGCCATGGCAATGATGAGCAAATCTGAAAGTAGCCCGCCCCAGCTTAATGCAGGTGAAGGAAAAATAAGTGTGACTGTATCAGGAAGTATTGCCCTACCCTTTAAGGCATATACTGTAAAATAACAGCAGGTGAAAAACCTTCCCTGTTATAGCTGCACCGTTGTTACAGACTTCAAAAGGATTAGCGCAGTAACACGCGCCCTTTTTATGACTGAAACAACGGATACATGCAGATATATAGGGCGACTTTCTTTGTTTCGTTTCTTTTTCGCAAAAGAAATGAAGGGTTCCATTGACCCTAAATAATCAGCTCTTTATTAGATTTTTAAACAAACAAGCCAATAAAGGCTGAGAAATTAACGGCGGCTAGTTACTTCCAACAAATGATAACCAAACTGTGTTTTTACAGGGCCTTCAACAGAACCAACTTCGGCTGAAAATACTACTGTATCAAATTCAGGAACCATTTGCCCTGGTCCAAATTCACCCAAATCACCACCACTGCGTCCTGATGGGCAGCTTGAGTGCTCTTTTGCTACATCTGCAAAACTCGCACCCGCTTCAATCTGTGCTTTTAATTCATTACATTTTTCTTCTGTATCCACCAAAATATGGCGTGCGCATGCTCTAGACATATCTACCTCGTTTAAAAATAGTGCCGTAAGTATCGGTATTTCATACAGCGAAGCAACTTTCTCTTACCGAGCCTCAAAATCCAGCAGTGCTTTTTTCCACGCTAAACCATAATGAAATCCACCCAAATCATTTGCCGCAACAACACGGTGACATGGAATGATAATCGGTAATGGGTTGGCTCCCAAGGCTTGCCCCAAAGCACGTGGTGCAGTGTTGAGCTCTTTTGCTAGTGTTCCATAAGTTTTGACTTCGCCATACTGAATAGCACACAAACCACACCTTAGTTTACCCTGAAAATCAGTTTTTGAACTCGCCAACACGGGCAGAGGCAAGCTTTTCCCTGCAAAATATGCAGTAAGCCATCGAGAAACAGGGTCATCATGTTGAGCGTGATTCATAAGCGATTGCTGTAGAGTCAATTGATGGCACATACCCTCATGCCAATCATAATCAATCACACCAAAAGGTGATTGGAAGCTATACATCAATGTTGCACTGTTTTGGAAAATAGCTGAATCACCACCACACCTGCAATAATCAAGCTCATACCTAGGATGGCAGGCAAGTCAGGTATTTGTTTATAAATCACTGCGGCCACCAATGCCACCAGAACAATACCAATACCCGACCAAATAGCATAAGTAATACCGACTGGAATGGTTCGTAACGTTAATGCCATAA
>JAUZQR010000340.1 GCA_030950865.1 Mariprofundaceae bacterium
TGTTGAAGGGTTTAAATCTTTTCCAAAACGACGCACTTCAAAGTGCAAATGTGGGCCTGTGGAATGCCCTGTAGAGCCAATGCGTCCAATCAACTGATTGTATTCAACTTCATCACCAGCTTTCACTGCGGCACTGGACATATGTCCATAACGTGTGCGATAGCCATAACCATGATCAATCTCAATCAAATAGCCGTAACCACGCATTTTCCCTGCAAATACAACCACACCATGACTCGCTGCCAATACAGCAGCACCAAACCGATTGGCACTATCCACGCCACGATGCATAGCACGTTTACCAGTAAATGGATCAATCCGCATACCATAATGCGAACTTAAATAACCACCCTCGGTAGGCCATGCATGAGGGCGTGCGGCACTTTCTTCTTGGTTCCCTTGCAACACCATATCAATAGCAGATAACTGCGCATCCAAATGGGTCAGTTGTATATTCACGTGTTGCATTTGCTCATCCAAGCCCAGCACGGGAGCCTGTTGTTCAAGGCGCGGACCGCCCAATGCAGGCACAACACCAAAATCAAATTCATTTTTGTTTAATTTAGAGACTTCTACCAGGCGTTCGCCAAGCGAATCCAAACGCAAAACGCTCGCCTGCATTTGACCAAGGTTACGTGCATAAACTGCCAATTTTTTCTTTTCTATATCCAACTTTGTTTGCATATCTTCATACGCTTCATTTTGACGTTGCCGCGCCACTTGCAGCATCTCTTGTGAGTTCAGCAAACTTAATTGTATTTGTTTTGCCTGATAAACACTGTACGTACCCCAAGCACCAAAAGACAATAGAGCTAAAACAGTGCCTACAACATAAAACAAGCTGCGCTGACTTACACGGTAAGTACGCACCTGCCCAGCATCTGGAACCAACATTAATGAAAAATATTTCAAACTATCTTCACTCCTCACTCCACCCAAACACGAATTTCTAGCACTTCTGCATGTAACCGTCAAAGAAACCTGTGTAACCCTCATTAAAAAAAGACATATTTCACTTTTTACAGCTATTAAATTTGACCCATGTTACACACCGCTTATGCTTTGCCATATGCAAGTATCAGACCAAGCTCCCTTATCTATCGCGCGTCATGCCATTCAGTTTATTTGGCAAACATCATTATCCGCCCATAACGATAAAATTATGGGGTTATTGAGCAGTCAAATCAAAGGGGAAATTGACAATGCAACACACACACAACTGTGGCAAGTATCACCTTCACCAACAGCCCAAGATGTAACGCAGGTCACACAGGAAAATCTCAATAAACTCTCACAAACGTGGCAAAATAAGCAGACCTTTTTATCAGGTGTTTATCAATGCGCTCGACCAACATTTAGCGCGATGCAGGCTACAGAAAAGCTTTTAAGTCCATACTTTGAACAATACAATGACATACCCTTCATTCATCTAAATATCTCTTTTG
>JAUZQR010000341.1 GCA_030950865.1 Mariprofundaceae bacterium
GGTGATTGGTGTAGGCGGAGGTGGCGGTAATGCCATCAACAACATGATTACCCAAAACATGACAGGTGTTGAATTTATTGTTGCCAACACCGATGCACAGGCGATTGAAAAAAGTCAGGCTGAAGTTTGCATTCAGTTGGGTGGGGATAAAACACGTGGTTTGGGTGCAGGGGCAAATCCAAACCTGGGCAAAGAAGCTGCTGAAATTGAAAAGCAACATATCAGTGAAATGTTGATTGATACTGATATGCTATTTATTACCGCTGGCATGGGTGGCGGTACAGGCACAGGCGCTGCGCCAGTGATTGCTGAAGTTGCTAGTGAAATGGGTGTTCTTACGGTGGCTATTGTCACCAAACCTTTTGCTTTTGAAGGCAAGCGCCGTATGCGCCAAGCTGAAGCTGGTATCGAAGAACTACGTAAATATGTCGATACATTGATTACCATTCCAAATCAGAAGTTGGTAGGTGCCGTTGGTAAAAATACAGCGCTTATGGATGCTTTCCGTAAAGCTGATGATGTTTTATTGCAAGCTGTGAAGGGTATTTCTGATTTAATTGCCAACTCTGGTTACATCAATGTGGATTTCGCCGATGTGAAAGCTGTGATGAGTGAAAACCGTAGTATGGCGATGATGGGTGCTGGTACTTCCAGTGGTGAAAACCGCGCTTGTGAAGCTGTTGAAATGGCGATTTCTTCACCGCTATTAGAAGATGTCGATATTCATGGCGCACGCGGTATTTTGGTCAATGTAACAGGCAACGCTGAAATGGGGTTGCATGAAGTCACCGAAGCAGTTGGCATTATTGAAAATATGGTTGATGAAGATGCTAATATCATCTTTGGCTGTGTGAATGATGATAGCATGGGCGATGAGTTACGCGTCACGGTTGTGGCAACAGGTTTGAATCAAAGCAACGTGAGCACAACACCTCGCATTGCCAGTAGCAATTCCTCTACAGGCAGCCTAAACATCCCTATTCCCGCTGCAAATTCAACCAATCAAGGTATCGATTATGCAACTTTTGATGCCCCCACAGTCTCACGCACCGCCGCACAAACGGCGAATGCTTTGGCATATGATGAAGATCAGCTATCTATTCCAACATGGATTCGCAGGCAGGCAGATTGATTTAGAACATATTGAAAAGCTTTGGAAAGGTGCTGATTTATTGAATATTACGGTAAATCAGCACCTTTCACACAACAAAACTTTTCAACAGTTGCCAATGATGGCATCATAGCTGGCGATTATTGAAAGCGTGTCCTGCATCACTGCATGGCTTTTATGAGCATGCATATTTGAAGAATAATTGCAGGGCAATGGGTTTACTTATTTTTAATCACGTAAACAAGGAGTGTTTATGATTCCACAACGGACGTTAGACCATGCTATTCGCTGTAGCGGCATTGGTCTTCATTCAGGCAAGAAGATTCAACTTGTTCTGCATCCTGCCGATGTGGATACAGGCATTACATTCTCTCGCTCTGATTTGAATATCACTATCCCTGCCCATGCAGATTATGTGACTGATACCCGTTTGTGCACAACTATTGGTAAAGACGGCGCGAATATTTCAACCGTTGAACATCTGCTTTCCGCCCTTTCAGGTTTGGGTATTGATAACGCTTATATTGAAGTCAATGGCGCCGAAGTTCCTGTTATGGATGGCTCCGCAGCTCCTTTTGTGTTCTTGATTCAATGTGCAGGTATTCGTGAGCAAGACAAACCGAAAAAAGTCTTACGTATTCTCAAGCGTGTCGAAGTTTCAGATGGTGACAAACGCTGTTCACTTCACCCTTCATCTGGCTTTAAAGTGTCTTATCATTTGGACTATGACCATCCGCTGTTAAAAAATCGTTCAGTCAGCATTGATTTTTCGCATCAGGCATATACCCGTGAAGTGAGTCGCGCCCGTACCTTTGGTTTCTTGCATGAAATCGAAGCTTTACAAAAAGCAGGTCTAGCACTCGGTGGCTCTTTGGAAAATGCCATCGTATTGGATCAATATCGCGTTATGAATGAAAGTGGTTTGCGTTATGAAGATGAATGTGTCCGCCATAAAATTCTAGATACTGTGGGTGATTTAGCCTTAGCAGGCTTGCCTATTGCAGGTGCTTTTGAAGGTGAACGCACAGGACATCAAATGAATCATTGCTTGGTCACCGCTTTACTTGCAGATACAAGCGCATGGCGCATTGAAGAGCTTACCCTTTCAACAAACAGCAAAAAAGCCAGTGTTTCTGAACAAGAACTCGCACATCAGCAAGCATAAATCATTCAGAATAAAGGGTTTCAACACCTTCTGGTTCACAAACCAGTAAAACGTCACAGCCTGCAGACTTAGCATCTACAACAGCTTCTTTGATAGCATTGCCAGCCCCTTTCATGCAAAGGTCATCACTCCATATTTTTTGATTAAACGCAAAGCGTTGGCGTAAAATATCTTGCAACCAGAAACGTGAAAAAGTCGCCACCTTATTTTCAATAGCTGTATATACGACATGCGCTGTCATCATATGTTGCATGCCTTGCCTAGCCAATATTTCAAAAACTTCTGCTTCTTGCAATAAAACATCCAGTGCTACATCCACTGTTGGCACAACCATATGCGAATCAGCATTGGCTCGCCCATGCCCTGGGAAATGTTTGCCCACAGCCTGAATACCAGCCGCCAATAAACCTTGCATGCATGCACCCGCCAAAGCCGCAATCACCTGTTTATCAACCCCATAAGAGCGCTGACCGATAATGCTATGCCCTGCATCAAAAAAAAGATCCAACACGGGGGCGCAATTATGTGTAAAACCCATATCTTTTAATGCACGACCAACCTTATAAGCATCATCAAATACCACTTGCTTGGTTTCTTTCGCATCCAACAAAAACATGCGCCCATACTCACCCGCATGTTTACGGTTTGTAAAAGGAGCCCAAGGTATACGGTTTACACGCCCACCTTCCTCATCAATTGCTGCCCAACTTGCCTGCCCCGTACATTGACGCACCTCATCCAACAATGCTTTCACCTGCTCGGGTGATTCAATATTACGGGCAAATAAAATGACTCCCAAAGGAGGCTTGTCTTGCAACCATTGCCGCTCTTTTTCACTCAACGTTAAGCCGTATAAACCGATGATCAATTGATTATGCATGAGCCAATCATACGTCTCACCAGACAAAAAAAAAGAGCCTGTGATTTCTCACAGACTCTCTCTTTAGAAATGGCTCCCCGAGCAGGACTCGAACCTGCGACATATGGATTAACAGTCCACCGTTCTACCAACTGAACTATCGGGGAATAAGAACGGCGCGAACGGTACGAATCGATACCCGTGATGTCAATAAATAATCTTTCTTAACAACATAAATCAAAGCTTGAGTCTACCTGACAATACGTACAAACTATGTTATGTTTGGCACTTACGCTATTAAAATGCTATAGTGCATGAGAAAGGGGGGGCAATCTCATTGAATAATCAAGCTTTTTGGAAATCCAACTGGTTTATTGGGCTGCTACTAACATTGCTTTTTGGCTTTGCTTATAGCACAAGCTTTAGCCCTTTAAAATCCTTAGATTTCAAGGTTTATGACATGGCAGTGGATGCTAATCGCCTACCTGCTAGCGAACATATTGTCATCATTGACATTGACAATGCCTCCATACAACGGATGGGTGGCTGGCCATGGTCAAGAGCTGAATTTGCAAATATTATCAATAAGTTGTCCGATGCCAATGCGCGCGTGATTGGATTGGGCGTTCCCTTTGTTGAAAAGCGAAGAACTGCCAACAGTATGCAAATGGCAGCACTCTTGCGCAAAAGCGGTAATGGTGTAGAAAATAAAAAAATTGAGGCGCAAATACGGGCGATGGATGGTGATTATTTACTCTCCTCCGCTGTTAAAAAAAGTGGCAATGTCTATATGTCCATGCAATTTGATAGCAACGCTAGGTCAGCATCTGCAAACACACCTATCCCTGCATTTCTAAAAGCCGTCGCTCTGAGAAACACATCAAGCAAAGATGTGCCGTTCAACCCTATTCATGCCAGAAAACTCGATTATCCTTTCCTTGATCTCTCATCCTCTGCTGCGGGCATTGGCTTTTTTAATAGCAGCTTAGATTCAGATGGTATATCCCGTTCTGCACCATTGATGATTGAATATAAAAACATTTTTCTACCTTCTCTTGCACTGCTGATAGCTGCACGGGACCTCAACATGACAGTCTCCGACATTCACATGAACTTAGGCTTAGATCTTGAATTGGGTATGCGGGATATTATTTCGAACGAACAAATGCGCATATACCCAGCATTTCATGGCAATGATGATATACCTGCCTTTCAACACTATTCATTCCATGATGTTATTTCAAATCGTGTTCCCAAGTCCGCATTTGAGGGTAAAGTTGTTTTAATAGGTTTGGCTGACCAAAAGATTACAAGCACCTATAACACACCCATAAACAATAATATGTCAGGTATCGAATTCCAAGCTCATGTCTTGCAAAGCATCTTGGATGAATCGGTTTATAGTCGCCCATCTTGGGCTGAACTTGTTGAATATGCGCTTCTCATACTTATCGGCATTTATCTTATGACAATGCTTCCTCGCGTTAATATGAGCATAGGCGCTATCATCTCAACAATCTTATTTGCCACACTATTGGCGATTAGTTTTCTATTTTTAAGCACCGCTGCATTATGGATTCAAACCATGAGTGCCGCCATACTACTTGTTACGGGTCATATATTCATATTACTCAATCAGCGTTTTTTATCTGGTCAAAATCAAGGACTAAGTACTGCAGATTCATCAGAAACAAACAAAATGCTCGGTTTGTCATTCCAAAGCCAAGGCATGCTCGACATGGCTTTCGATAAGTTTCGTAAATGCCCGATTAACGATGATATTTTACAATGTATTTATAATCTTGCTTTGGATTTTGAACGCAAACGCCAATTTAATAAAGCATCCACCACATACGAATACATCAATGAACACCAACCATCTTATAAAGATGTCAGCGTGCGTATGGAACGCATGAAAAATGCTGGTGACACCATGATTTTTGGCGCATCGACAGCAGG
>JAUZQR010000342.1 GCA_030950865.1 Mariprofundaceae bacterium
ATAAGCATGGCAGTTGCCACTCCTGCCACAACTCCACCTGCCAAGCCTTCCAATGTTTTACCTGGACTTACCACAGGGCATAATTTGCGTTTTCCCCAAGCCTTGCCTGTAAAGTATGCCGCAATATCTGCCGCCCAAACACCTGCACAGGCACCTGCAATAAATACGATACCATCCACATGTGCATGCAATTGCATCATCACGAGTACAAACAAGGTCAACCAAATCATCATCCATTGGGCATAAGCTAATTTGCGAAAGTCACTTTCCAACTCGCCATCTTTGGCATAAACAATCAATAAAAACAGCCAGCCCACCATCAACACAATCCACGATACTGATAGCATCATCCACGCACCATGCCCAGAGACCAACAATACCCATGCGAACATCGCAACCAAACCATAAGCTGTACGGTGTTCAATACTAACCATGCGCAATAATTCCACGGTGGCAGCCACAACAATTAATCCCAACACAATATCAAACCAAAGAGGCGGCAAATAAAACAACCAAGCCACTGCACCTGCAAACAAAATACTGGCGGTGATAATACGTAAACTTAATTCATTCATCGTCTATTCCACCTTGTAACTGCTCACTAGTTCTACCAAAACGTCGCTCACGTCCTGCATAATCATGCAAAGCAGCATGAAAATCAGACTGATTATATTCAGGCCAAAGTCGGTCTGTAAAATACAATTCAGCATAAGCCGCATCCCAAAGGTGAAAGTTGGAAATACGCCGCTCACCACCTGTGCGAATCAATAAATCCACAGGCAAAATATGATCACGACCCAACAGCGAACGAAACGTTTCTTCATTCAAATGTTTTAGTGCTTCAGTTTTCGATATGTCATCATGAAATGATTCACAAAATTGCTTAACACCTTCAAGAATTTCCTGCTGCCCACCATAATTCAAGCATAAAATAACATCAATATTGCTATTTTTTTCAGTGGCTTTGCATGTTTTATCCAAAGCTTTGCGAGCAATCCAAGGTAATTTGGAAGTATCTCCCAAGGTTAAAAGACGTGCGCCACGCTCATTCATACGCGTTATTTCTAAAGGCAATAATGTTGCCATTAACGTCATCAATGCAGAAATTTCTAACTTTGGACGTTTCCAGTTCTCCGTTGAGAACGCATACAAGGATACTTGTTTTACACCTGTATCGGCTGCCCATTCAATCACATCTCGCACACGACCAGCACCTTTTCTATGCCCTTCCACGCGCGATAAACCCTGAGCTTTTGCCCAGCGACCATTACCATCCATAATAATGGCAACATGTTGAGGTAAAGTATCACCCCGTTCTGTCATGGATAAACCCATTAAACAGTTAAAATATCTTTTTCTTTATGTTCCACAACTGCATCAACTTCTGCAATGAAACGATCGGTAATCTTTTGAACATTGTCTTGCATGCGCTTGGTTTCATCTTCAGGCAATGAGTCTTCTTTGGATTGTTTTTTCACCGTATCATTCGCATCACGGCGAATATTACGCACAGAAACTTTGGCTTTTTCACCCACTTGTTTCACTTGCTTGACCAAGTCTTTACGACGGTCTTCCGTCAGCTCTGGTAGGATAATGCGAATTACTTCACCATCATTGCTTGGGTTCAAACCAAGATCTGATGCCAAAATTGCTTTCTCAAGATCAGCCAAGGCTGTTTTTTCCCAAGGTGCAACCAGTAACATTCTAGGCTCTGGCACAGAGATATTACCAATCTGACTTACTGGCACATCCGAGCCATAATACGATACACGCACATGATCAAGCAGTGCCGCATTGGCACGTCCTGTACGAATCGTTGCCAACTCCGATTTCAAAGAAGCGATTGTTTTTTCCATACGTGTTTCAATAGCAGCAAACATATTTACCCCTCTTTCACCAACGTACCCACAGCTTCACCAGCAACAGCTTTGAGCATTTCCCCAGATTTTGTTACATCAAAAACAACAATCGGCATGTCATTATCACGGCACAATGATAATGCTGTCGCATCCATCACACCCAATTGTTTGGTTAAAGCTTCAGTGAACGTCAATGTATCATAGCGTACTGCATCAGGGTCTTTCATCGGATCAGCCGTGAACACACCACTCACCTTGGTGCCCTTCAACACCACATCTGCTTGAATTTCCATCGCACGCAAACTTGCCGCAGTATCGGTTGTAAAATATGGATTGCCCGTACCCGCAGCAAAAATAAGAATCCGTCCTTTTTCCAAATGGCGCACTGCGCGGCGACGAATATATGGTTCTGCAACTTCTTTAATATACAAAGCAGAAATCACACGTACATCTGCACCCTGTCGTTCCAAAGCATCTTGCAAACCAATGGCATTCATTACTGTTGCCATCATACCCATATAGTCCGCACTGGCTCTATCCATACCCGAAGCAGTGCCCATATTACCACGAAATATATTACCACCACCAATCACAATGGAAAGTTCAACACCGCTGGCTGTCACTTCAATCAACTCAGCCGCCAAACGGTTAATCGTATCAGGCTCAATGCCATACGCACCGTCACCCATCAATACTTCACCAGAAAGCTTCAACAACACACGTTTATATTTATTCTCACTTGGCATTGCTGAAACCTCCTTGGCGATTTGTATCATCAGAAACTCTGCTTAACCAGTAACCTGTGCAGCAACTTCGGCAGCAAAATCACTTTCTTCTTTTTCAATTCCTTCACCCAAACCAAAACGAACCGTTGCATTTAATGCCGCACCAGCTTGAACCGCAGCAATCGCTTTACCCACTGTTTTATCAGAATCCATGACAAATTCTTGATCCAACAAGCAGTTTTCAGAGTAAAACTTGTTCATTTGACCTGTTACAATTTTTTCAACAATGGCAGCAGGCTTACCACTTGCTAAAGCACGGTCCGTTAATACTTTGCGCTCACGCTCAACAGCATCTTCAGTGACTTCATCGCGTGATATAAACATAGGATTCACAGCAGCCACATGCATGGCTACGCCACGCGCAACTTCTTGCAAGGCATCGCTTGATTCACCATCAATCGCAACCAAAACACCAATTCTGCCAGCACCATGAATATAAGATGCGGTTGCACCTTCACTTTCTAGCACTGCAAAACGACGAATGCTCATATTCTCGCCAATGGTAGAAATCAACTGCGACAATGCTTGTTCAACATTTAATCCGCCATCAAATGGCAATGCTTTCAAAGCGTTCACATCCGCAGGACGTTTGTCCAAAATCAATACATTCAACGCATCAACAAACGCTACAAACTGATCATTGTTACTTACAAAATCAGTCTCTGCATTTACTTCCAAAATAACAGAAGCATTACCTTGCGTCGCAGTTGCAACAATGCCTTCTGCTGCTACACGACCCGCTTTCTTAGAAGCAGCCGCCAAACCTTTTTTACGCAAAAAGTCCACAGCAGCATCGTGGCTCCCATCAACCTCACCCAATGCTTTTTTACAATCCATCATACCAGCGCCAGTAGCTTCGCGCAGTTTCTTTACATCAGCAGCCGTAATCTTGGCCATGACCTATCCTCCAATTCCTATATCATTCTAGTTATCTAATATTCAAAAATAAAAAGGGCGGCATAAGCCGCCCCAAAATTATTAAGCAGCTTTGTCCGTCGTAGTTTCAGCTGCAACTTCAGTTGTTTCAGCTTCTGCTGTTTCAACTTCTGTAGCTTCAGCTTCTTCAGCAGCATGTGTCATGGCTTCAACAATATCTTCGCCATCTTCTGCATTTTCAATTTTAAATGCTTCTGCACCATCAATAATTGCATCTGCAGTTTTAGCACAGAACAAACGCACGGCACGAATCGCATCATCATTGCCTGGAATGATATAATCAATCGCACTTGGATCACAATTGGTATCAACAACAGCAACCACAGGAATGCCCAAGATTTTAGCTTCTTTCACAGCCAACTCTTCTTTGCGAACATCCATCACGAACAAGCAATCAGGAAGGTTTAACATATCCTTGATGCCGCCCAATGAACGCTCCAATTTATCCAAAGCACGCTGTTTCTGTAATGCTTCTTTTTTGGTTAGCATTTCAAACACGCCTTCTTCTTTCTGACGCTGCAAATCTTTCATCTTGCGAACAGATTGTTGTACAGTTTGGAAGTTGGTCAATGTGCCACCCAACCAACGGTGATTTACAAAATATTGACCAGCGCGCAATGATTCTTCTTTAATCGCTTCACGTGCTTGACGCTTTGTTCCTACAAACAAAACCTGACCACCAGCGGCAGCCAACTCACGCATAAATGAGTATGCTTCATTTGCCATACGTAATGTTTTTTGCAAATCAACGATGTGAATGCCATTACGTTGACCAAAGATGTACGGTGACATTTTAGGGTTCCAGCGACGGGTCTGATGACCAAAGTGAACACCTGCTTCTAGCAGCTGTTTCATAGTATATTGAGACATAAAGTCCTCCAGTTGTTAATCCTCCACCACCCAAAACTTGTTTGTTTTATTACCAAAACAACCAAGCACAATGGAAGGGCAGTGTGCGAAGTGTCGCGCTTTCTACCGACAATCACCTTAACACGCAAGAATTCTATGCAACAACAGCTTTACATCTCCTACAAATATACAATATAACACTTCAAACAAGCCGCCAGCCCCAAGCAAAACAAGCAAAGTTAAAACATTTTTAAATTTACCAGAACTGCCACCACTCCTTGGCTTGTTTAATTTTACGAGCAGCCTTGTCAACACCATTACTTACAGCATCAAGGCGCTGACTTACTGGACCTTGACTGCGTGAATCACGCTGTGAACGCGTATCCTGTTTATGATCAGACTCGCGCTCGTATTTATCACTGCGGTCATCATCATGTTTTTCGTGTTTTTGCTCATATTTATCATGTTCCCGATCAGAATCAGCGTAGCTATTGTCAATATAGCCAACACTTAAGAAACCCATCATAATCACTATTGAAAGTAAACGTATCATCCCATCCTCCAAATATTATAAAAACCAACATTCATACAAACAGCCTAACTTATTTATGCAGCAAAGACTGTACCCACACCTTCATCAGTAAACATCTCCAAAATAACTGCATGCGGCACCCGCCCATCAATAATATGGGCTCGGCCAACACCACCTTCCACAGCATCCAAGCAGCAGTTTACCTTTGGAATCATGCCGCCAGCAATCACACCCTCAGCAATCCACGAGCGTGCCTTTTCAGGCGTGAAACTTGAACACAATTGTTTGTCCGTATCCAACACACCCGTCACATCAGTGAGTAGAATTAATTTTACAGCTCCCAGAGCTTCGGCAACAGCAGCTGCTACCAAATCAGCGTTGATATTATAACTTTGCCCTTCCGCTTTATGATAACCCACAGGCGCAATCACTGGCACAAACTTATCTTGCTCCAAAAGGCTTAAGATGGACGTATGAATTTTATGTACCTGTCCAACATGCCCAAGGTCAATAATTTCAGGCACATCTAATTCAGGCGCGTTCTTTTTCAACGTCATTTTCCGCGCACAAATCAAGCCGCCATCTTTACCTGATAGACCAACAGCCTTACCGCCAGCACGATTGATATTGGCAACAATTTCTTTATTCACACGTCCTGCCAACACCATTTCAACCACATCCATGGTTTCACTATCGGTCACCCGCATACCATCAATAAACTTGGCTTCTTTCCCTACTTGCGCCAATACCTGACCAATTTGCGGGCCACCACCATGCACAATTACAGGGTTGATCCCCACCTGCTTAAGCAAGGTAATATCCATCGCAAAGCTGGATTTTAGGCTTTCTTCAACCATGGCATTGCCGCCATATTTAATGACAATCGTTTGACCAGAAAAACGCTGTAAATATGGCAGCGCTTCAATCAGCGTATCCGCACGAGAAGTCGCGTGTTTCATGCCGCAGCATCACCTTTCGATACTTCTTCTGGCTCACAATCAAGCACCATTTGCCACATCAACATCACACCTGCAACTGCCAATGCAACGCCCAAGCTCAATGCAGTATAACTATCATTTGGATTTGCTAGCTGCTGACCCAAAGGAATAAAAACCAGTAATGCAGGCAATGCCAAAGCAGCCCGCGTCCAACGAACATCCTGTTTTAACAAAACGCATGTCGCACCAGGCACAGACATCAAGGCAAATAAAGTTAGTGCAATCCAATGATTTTCCAAATCAACTGATGTTAAACGTTGCCAAACACCAAGGTCTGATGTCGCATCCAAGCGCACTTCAAGCATGGCTGCCAAAAATAGCAACCCAACACCTGACAATATCCACAACACCCAACCCAACCAGCGACGTTCTCGCACGAGATGGTTTACCCACACGCCATTGCCAATCACATACATCACGCCTGCAAAAAACATTCCCCAAGGGGCAAACTCAAAATGCGTCATTTAAACAATCTCCTTCACGACTTCATCAATATATAAAGCGAACCATAACGATAAAAACCAAATTCGCCACCAACACAGTTGGCATTTTAAGCACACCTGTTATTCATTCTTTATGTATGCCTATTATTTAATCTTTATAGTCCTATTATTTAATCATTAATTGCAACATAAGCTTGTTCAGAAAAACATCGGCACTTATAAAAATAAATATTTACCATTCTATTTCAACAAGTTACATGAAATAAATAAGCATAATAACGATTTGGCATATAGATTGTTAATACACAAGCATATTATCCATTTTTGGATATACATATAAATATTTCAACAAAGGAGGAATATTCTTGTGAACAAGACTATTCGTTATACACTTACAGTATTAATGGGGTTAGGTTTTACCACCGCGATTACACCTGCACAAGCCAGTGATTTAGAATTATCTGGAGACATGGGTGTTTTCAGCCAATATGTCTGGCGTGGTGTAACACAAACAACTGGCAAAACTGCCGTACAAGGCGATTTTGGCGCGGGCATCGGCGGCTTATCCGCATCAGTATGGTTTTCCAATGCTTATCAATCCCCTGCCCCTCAGTTCAACAAGCGTGATGTTGTTGAATTTGACTGGACACTTGATTATTCAAATAGTTTTGGTGATAGCGGTCTTGATTATTCAATAGGCGCTATTGGTTATACCTACCTTTATGATTCTGGCTCTAACTTTCCAGAAGTTTATGCTGGTTTGGCATATGGCCCTCTATCCGTAACCGCTTATTATAATATCAAAGACAGCTTCAACAACGCATACCTTAGAGGTGATACTTGGGTAGATATTGGTCTATCCACTTCTATCGAAAGCTTTGATATTTCAGGGTCAATTTCTTACGCCAACTGGAAAAAGGATGCGGTTAACCGTGCTACAACAAGCCAGTTCAAAAATGGTTTTAATCTAGTAACAATAGGCGTTAGCAAAGATATTGAAGTTGCTGGTATGACAATGACACCTTCTTTTACTGCGACTGTACCAGTGATTGGTAAAGATGCAGCAGGTAATCGCTCAATTTATGGCGTTACAGCGAAAAATGAATTCGTTGCGGGATTAAACTTCGCATACTAATTGTTTCAATCGGAGGGGGAATAGCAAGATGCCCCCTCCTTTTTTACAACCTAGATTTAATAGAAACCATATTTAACAAGGGAGAAAGCTATGAAAATGATTACTGCAATCATCAAACCATTTAAACTTGATGATGTCAAAGATGCACTTGCTGATGCTGGTATTACTGGCTTAACAATTACTGAAGTGCGCGGCTACGGTCGTCAAAAAGGTCATACAGAATTGTATCGCGGTGCTGAATACAATGTTGATTTTGTGCCAAAAACTGAAATTAAAACAGCCGTTCCAGCGGATCAAGTTGATACAGTTGTTGAAACAATCGTAAAAGCTGCTCGTACCGACAAAGTCGGTGATGGCAAAATTTTTGTAACCAATATTGACCGTGTTGTTCGCATCCGTACGGGTGAAGAAGACACGGACGCATTATCATAAAAGGGAGATAAACATGGAACAAGTTACAGGGGATATTCTCCAAGTTAAATATGCACTTGATACCTTTTACTTTTTGGTAATGGGTGCTTTCGTTATGTGGATGGCTGCTGGTTTCTCAATGCTTGAGGCTGGTCTTGTCCGCTCTAAGAATACTGCCGAAATTCTTACCAAGAATATCGTGCTTTATTCTATAGCATCGATTATGTATATGATTGTTGGTTATAACATCATGTATGGCGATGCCATTTCTTCTATCATTCCAGGCATCAGCTTTGGTTTGGGTCTTGATAATGCGGCTTCTGCTGTTACAGGCGCTGATGGCGCACCTTACTACTCTAATTTGTCTGACTTCTTCTTCCAAGTTGTGTTTGTTGCAACGGCGATGTCAATTGTATCAGGTGCTGTGGCTGAACGTATGAAACTATGGGCATTCTTCGCTTTTGCCATTGTTTTCACTGGCTTTATCTACCCAATCGAAGGCATGTGGAAATGGGGCGGTGGTTTCCTAGATCAAGCTGGTTTCCTTGATTTTGCAGGCTCTGGCGTGGTTCATATGGCTGGTGCTGCGGCGGCTTTGGCAGGTGTTATCTTGCTTGGCGCACGTAAAGGCAAGTATGGCAAAGATGGTTCCGTACACGCTATTCCTGGTGCAAATTTACCTCTAGCAACATTAGGCACATTTATCTTATGGATGGGCTGGTTCGGTTTCAACGGTGGTTCTGAGTTAATCGTTTCCAATGTTGATGAAGCCAATGCTGTTGCGATGGTTTTCGTTAATACCAATATGGCTGCGGCTGGCGGTTGTGTCGCGGCACTGCTTATCGCTCGTTTGTGGTTCGGAAAAGCTGATTTAACCATGGCTTTGAACGGTGCATTGGCTGGTTTGGTTTCAATTACCGCTGAACCGCTTACACCATCCCCTGAAATGGCAACCTTAATTGGTGCTATTGGCGGTGTGATTGTTGTTGTTTCAATTGTGATGCTGGATAGCAAATTGAAATTGGATGACCCTGTTGGTGCAATCTCTGTGCATGGTGTCGTTGGTATTTGGGGCTTGTTGGCTGTATGCCTAACCAATCCTGATGCAGCTTTATCAACACAGTTATTGGGCATCGGTGTCATCTTCGCTTGGGTATTTGCAGCAAGTTTTGTTGTATGGATGATTATTAAGGTCGTATTTGGTATCCGCGTATCCGAAGAAGAAGAGTATGAAGGTCTGGATGTGGGCGAATGTGGTTTGGAGGCTTACCCAGAGTTTTCTACATCGGTTAAATAAGTTTCACTATTCTGAACTACTTTTTTGAACCAGAGCTACAAGCCCATGCAAAGCTCGCTCTGGCAATAAAAAGTGCAGAACTCGGGGAGGAGGTAGCCATTCGCTACCTCCTTTTTTGCATGTCTCTTTTAGCCAATTTAGACATTCTTGCTTTTATTCGTCATTCTGCCCCTCTTTATCAAAT
>JAUZQR010000343.1 GCA_030950865.1 Mariprofundaceae bacterium
TTTACATCATCATTATAAATTTCCAACTCGGGTTTGGTGTCAATTTCAGCATGCTTGGAGAGCAATAAATTACCATTGGACTGTGCAGAATCGGTTTTAATCGCGCCTTCATGCACCACGACCTTACCATTAAACACACCATGCGAACGACCATCCAAGACCGTACGGTAATTTTCGCGACTGGTACAATGCGCTGCAGCGTGGTCAACACGGGTATGATGATCGACATGTTGACGGCCATCCAGTACAAACAAACCATTCAATGCACATGATGCACCTTGCTCGGATAGGTTTACCACAAGATCGGTACGCGATAACAATGCACCAAGCTCAACACCATGAAAGGTGTACGATGAATCACGCAACTGCTTCACTTCAACACGAGCGACATGTGATTGTTGCTTGCTCTCTTGCTGTAAACGTGAATGCTCTAACGATGCACCATTTTTCAGAATCACTGCCGTAACGCAGTTACTTAAAGCCTTCTCTTCACCCGCACCAATAAAATGCTCAATAACTTGTGCCTGTGCATTCTCGCCAAGCATCAAACCATGGCGAATCACATTATTTTGATTGCTAACATGCAGTATGTACAACGGTTTATCCAACACACTGTTCGCTGCCAAACAAACCGCCGCACCATCGCTTGCCGTCGCGGCATTGAGTGCCATCAAACCATTAAATAACGGCTCATCCCCAGATACTTGAAACAATTTAGCCAGCGCTTCGGAATCATCATCTGAGACCGATGCTTTCAATGTGGCTAATGATACAATATTGACTTCATCGGGCAGGTTGGATTGTGCCGCATCAAAGATGCCATTGATAAACAGCATGCGGTAAGCATCCAAGTCAGTCATGCCTAAACCTTCAATATTGATTGCCGTGTTTGATGAGCCTATCTCAAGCAAATCAGCCAAGCGCGAGACATCTGTATATTTCCAATCTTCATCACGCTTGTTGGGTAGCCCAACCTTTTTAAACAGCGATAATGCCTCTTGTCGTGTTTTCTCTACAAGGCTCATAGGTTTTCTTTCACCCAATCATAACCATGTTCTTCAAGTTTCAGCGCCAGTGATTTATCACCTGTTTTCTGAATTTTTCCATCCGCCAACACATGCACAAAATCAGGTTCAATGTAATCGAGCAAACGTTGATAATGTGTAATCATCACAATCGCACGATCGGCGGAACGCAACTTGTTTACACCACCTGCGACAATTCTAAGTGCATCAATATCCAAACCAGAGTCAGTTTCATCAAGCAGTGCTAAGTCAGGCTCTAATACCGCCATTTGAAAAATCTCATTGCGCTTTTTCTCACCGCCAGAAAAACCTTCATTCACAGAGCGGCTCAAAAATGACGCATCAAGTTCCACAAGCTTGGCTTTTTCTTTCACCACACTCATAAAATCAAATGCATCCAACTCATCCAAGCCTTGATGTCTGCGCTTGGCATTCACGCCAGCTTTTAATAAGTATGTGTTGTTCACACCAGGAATTTCAACAGGGTACTGAAAAGCTAGGAACACGCCCGCCCAAGCCCGCTCTTCTGGTTTCATGGCAAGCAAATCTTCGCCCTTATAGGTCAACGAGCCTGAAGTAACTTCATAACCATCACGCCCAGCGATGACATTGGAAAGTGTCGATTTCCCAGCGCCATTTGGTCCCATAATCGCATGCACTTCACCCGCATTGATTGTAAGGCTCAGACCCTTGAGGATTTCTTTGCCACCCACAGATACATGTAAATCTTTAATTACTAACATTTATTCACCTTCATAACTTAAACCACAAATCGCACAGGAAAATCATGTGCTTCGTGGTGAATTCTTTTACCCTACAGAGCCTTCCAATGATATTTCCATCAAACGGTTCGCTTCCACAGCAAACTCCATTGGTAACTCATCAAATACATCCTTACAAAAACCATTCACAATCATATTCACAGCATCTTCTTCCGAAAGACCGCGCTGCTGACAATAAAATAACTGATCTTCGCCAATCTTCGAGGTTGTTGCTTCATGCTCCAGCATCGCAGTCGGATTTTTTACTTCCACATAAGGGAAGGTATGTGCACCACATTTATCACCAAGCAACAATGAATCACACTGCGTATAATTACGCGCATTTTCAGCATTTTTACCCATGCGCACCAAACCACGATACGACTGTTGCGCCCGACCCGCAGAAATACCCTTCGATATAATCGTACTCTTGGTATTTTTGCCAATATGAATCATTTTGGTGCCTGTATCGGCTTGCTGACAGTTTGTTGTTACAGCAACAGAGAAAAACTTCCCCACCGAATCATCACCTTGCAGAATGCAACTTGGATATTTCCATGTAATCGCCGAGCCTGTTTCTACTTGTGTCCACGAAACTTTAGCACGATTTCCACGGCAATCCGCACGTTTCGTTACAAAATTATAAATCCCGCCCACACCATTTTCATCACCTGGATACCAGTTTTGAACAGTTGCATACTTAACTTCTGCATCCGCCAAAATGACCAATTCGACTACTGCTGCATGCAGTTGATTCTCATCACGCATAGGCGCGGTACAGCCCTCAAGGTAGGATACATATGCGCCTTCATCGGCAATAATCAATGTGCGCTCAAACTGCCCTGTATTGAGTGCATTTATGCGGAAATAAGTGCTTAATTCCATCGGGCAACGCACGCCTTTCGGTACATATACAAATGAGCCATCGGTAAATACCGCACAATTCAGTGCTGCAAAAAAATTGTCTTTTTGAGGAACAACAGAGCCAAGGTACTGTTTTACCAATTCAGGATATTCGCGAATCGCCTCAGAAATCGGGCAAAAAATTACACCCGCTTTCGTCAATTTACTTTTAAAGGTCGTTGCCACCGAGACCGAATCAAATACGGCATCCACAGCCACATTGGTCACACCAGCCAAAAATTCCTGCTCGCGCAAAGGAATGCCCAGCTTCTCATAAGTTTCTAAAAGTTTGGGGTCAACCTCATCCAAGCTTTCAGGGCCATCATCTGCAGATTTAGGTGCAGAATAATAAGAAATCGATTGGTAATCCGTCGGTGTATAATCCACTGCAGCCCAAGTCGGCTCTTCCATGGTTAGCCAATGACGGTAAGCCTCCAAGCGCCAATCAAGCATCCATTCAGGCTCTTGTTTAATCGCAGAAATATGGCGAATCACATCTTCGTTCAAGCCTGGCGGCAGGGTCTCTGATTCAATATCAGTGACAAAACCCGCTTCATATTCGCGTTCGCCAAGCTGCTCTTGGATTTCTTCATTGGTTGCCATTATGTCACAGCCCCTTCTACTTCTACAACATTACCTGCAATACCAGACACCTGCATCGGAATTACTTTTTTCATCATAAACACAGGCATAAATCCATCTCCCGCCATATCTGCCAAACTTATATCTTCAAGAACGTTATGGATTGCTGTATTGATACGTTTCCAGTTATTGCTGGTTGAACAAAAAGGCATTTGCTCACATTCGCTCTGATCTAAATTACACTCTGTCAAAGCAATGCGCCCTTCAAGGCATTGAATAATTTCACGCACCGATATATCTGCAGCCGAACGTGTTAAGC